>CAYZLS010000001.1:0-18290 GCA_964479355.1 uncultured Wenzhouxiangellaceae bacterium
TATCTAATACAATCAATTCGTTATGTTGTATGTTTGGCTTGTTCAGGGTCGACTAAATTAGTGATTGAAGAAGTACTCTGCCCGGTCGCAAGTACGGGTCAAGTGCTGGTGCGGATACACGCCGCAGGGATTAACTTCCCTGATCTGCTGGTCATCAAGGGTCTGTACCAGCAAAAAATTGAACCGCCTTTTATCCTGAGTAACGAAGCTGCCGGGGTAGTTGAAGCGGTCGGGGATGGCATTACCCGACACCAAATCGGTAATCAGGCCATTGTTCTGCCAGAGGGCGGCGCATTTGCACAGTTGTGCGCTGTATCTGAAGAACGGGCCATTCCCATACCGCAGGATCTGGATTTTAAACGAGCCGCCGGATTCACCATCACCTATGGCACCAGTTACCATGCGCTAAAACAAAGCGCGGGATTGCAAGCGGGTGAAACCGTGCTGGTACTAGGCGCTGCCGGTGGTGTTAGCATTACCGCTGTCGAATGCGCCCGGGGCCATGGGCGCCCGGGTAATTGCGGCAGCCAGCAGCGCTGAAAAGCTGGAGTTCGCCCGTGCAGCGGGTGCTGATGAGGTTATCAACTACTCGCAGGAATCCTTGCGGGATCGTTGCAAAACTTTAACCGGTGGTAAAGGAGTCGATGTCGTCTACGACCCGGTGGGCGGCGAGTTGGCCCAACCGGCACTGCGGGCATTGGCCTGGCATGGTCGCTACCTTGTGATCGGCTTCGCCAGTGGTGACATTCTTGCTTTCCCAGCTAATATCGCTTTGCTTAAAGAAGCCAGCATTATTGGGGCTAAGCGGCATCTTTCCCGAGGATCAGGACATTGTGATACTGGGCACCAGAACCGGCACCGGTCGCCAGTGCAATTTTCGCCTCAGCAACCTGTCTTTCGCCGGCCTCATGCCGAAGCTGATGGACGGCCTCCACGATCTTGAGCGTGGGCCCACCCCAACCAATATGACTGTATGAAAGCAGACCGCCGTCAGTATTGACCGGCAGGCCACCCTCCGGGCCGATACCGACTTCGCGTACGAAGGCTGTCGCTTCTCCGGGCCCGCAGAATCCGAGCACCTCGAGTTGACGAAGTACTTCGAATGAATTGATGTCATATAGTTGCGCGACATCGATGTCCCCGGGTCCGATACCCGCCATTGCGTAAGCCCGCCGTGCCGCGTCAGCACCGATCGTCCATACTTCATCGTACCTGGGAGGATTTACGTACTGCTGAGCATGCCAGTCGCAGCCGCCACCATGAATCCACACTGGCGCGCGGGTGTCCGCGGCAATGTCCCGACGGGTCAGCACCATGGCAGCCGCACCCTCGGTCGCGAGACAAAGATCGAGCAAAGTGAACGGGCTCGCAATCGGGGCGGCTGCCAGCACATCCTCGGCGGTGTAAGGCCCGCGGCCGAACATGACGGCAGACGGATTGACGTGTCCGCGATTGCGAATGGTGGCGGCGACCTCGGCGGCGCCATCACGGACTTCTGGGTAGCACTGCAGATACTGTTGTGCAAGCAGAGCGAAATGGACCGCGGTAAAAGCTCCCCACGGCGCCACGAATTCATTCTCGGGGCGTGTGTATGCGGCAACCTTGGAACCGTCCCGGATGGCAGCCTGTCCACCAACCACGAGTGCTGTCTCACACAACCCGGCTGAGATGGCAGCTGCTGCGTCCAGCGCGGCGGGGATACCTTGTGGGTAGGTATCCTGCACCCACCGCACCGGGATGCCGAGCAATGTTGACCAGTCGAGTGATCCGGGATGCATGACTGTTCCACCCGGGCCTGGCCAGCGGCCGGCGATGCCGTCGATATCTGAAACTTTCAGTCCCGCATCGCTAATCGCGCCCAATGCCGCTTCAAGGCATGCGGAAAGGGCAGACCGATCGAGTTGCCGGCGTTGCTCGGTAGTGCCGATGCCGACTATTGCCACGTCCTGTAGTTTGCCCATGGATTACACCTTGGCCGCGGGCCGCGAATATTGACTGCGAAGCTCATTCTTTGCAATTTTGCCCACCGCATTTTTCGGCAACGCAGGCACGAATGCGATGTGCTCCGGCATCTTCATCGAGCTCAGCGAAGCAGTCTCGCGACACCAGTGCAGGAGTGCAGACTCGTCCACGACCGTTCCGGCCTTGAGGGCTACAACCGCAAGGATTGATTCTCCCCACTTTTCGTCCGGTGTGCCGATGACGCCGACTTCGAGCACATCGGGATGCCGATGGAGTACTGCCTCAATCTCGGCCGGCGCAATGTTGTAGCCGCCGCGGATGATTAAATCCTTGATTCGATCAACGATGTACAGGTATCCGTCCTCGTCGACCTCGGCTACGTCGCCCGAGTGGACCCAGCCATCGATAAGAGTGCGAGCGGTGCGTGCCGGATCGCGGTAATACCCCTTCATCATGTACGGCGCTGCAAAAACCACCTCACCCCGCTCACCAAGGGAAACATCCCTGCCAGCTTCATCGACGACACGCACGTCAATGGCATAGGACGGCTGTCCCGCCGAGCGCAGCAGGTGAGAACGGCCGTTGATTGCCGCCTGGTGGTCAGCCTTTCGCAGCATCGTTCCGATGGATGCGATCTCGGCCATCCCATACAGCTGGTTGAAGATCGGCCCAAACCGCTCGAGAAGCTGGCCGGCTTTGTCAGGCGACATGGGGGCCGCACCGTAGCCTAGCGTCTTCATCGAGGCGAGGGATTCCCGGTTTGGTGCGGCATCGAGCAAGCGGTAAAGCTGCGTGGGAACGAGGTACGAGTGCGTAGCGCTCGTTTTTGCCACTTCGCTAACATATGCCTCGGCATCGAAGCGACGACTATCGACAAAGCCAATTGCACTTCCCATCGTCATGCAGGGTGCCAGCGTGATCTGCACCGAAGAATTGTGTGGAATGGCCGTCAGGTATCGTGTGTCCTTATCGATCTCGTATTCCAGCGCCGCCACCGTGGCATGTTGCAGCACGCGGCCATGATCGAACCAGACGCCCTTGGGTGTACCTGTCGTACCACTGGTGTAGACGATACAGAAGTCATCTTCGGGCCGAACCTCATGCAAGGTTTCCGGTGATTGCGGGGATGCATGTGACAACAGGGACTCGTAGCCGGCAATAGTGTCGTCATCCAGGTCGATGATCTTTACATCTTGCCCCACCACCAGTTCTGCGGCACGTTCGCGGAACTCACCCGCAACAATCAGCAGACGTGGCTTCGCATTTTCGAACACGTGCACAAAATCATCATCGCTCATGCGGAAATTCAGTCCGACGTATACCAGTCCGGCCTTGGCCACGCCCGCCAGCACCTCCGGGACCACCAACCGGTTTGGCGCCCACAATGCGACGCGCTCTCCCTTTGCCAGCCCGTGCCCGTCGTGCAACAGATTGGCCAGGCGATTGCTGCGTTTATCGAGATCTTTCCAAGTCAGCTGAAGGTCACCCTCAAAGGCAGCAGCACGCTGCGGATATCGGCGGGCTGAGCGCGTGGTCGCCAAACCGAGGTTCATTGGGGCTCATCCTCGGAGAGCCGAAATACCGGCAGAACGATCCCGTCGGCCCGGCGGTGAAAATCAACCGCCACGCGCTGACCGATGCGGACCGATTCGTGCGCGCAGCCGATGATGTTAGACATCATATACCAGTCTTCGTCAAGATCGATTATGGCCACGATGTAAGGTGGCTGGTGGTCGCTTGTCGGGGCTCGATGCACGACAGTAAATGTAGTGATTGTGCCGCGGCCCGAACTCTCCTGATAGGTCCACGCCTCGCTGTGACATCTCACGCAGGCGATTTGCGGGACGAAAAAGTTCGTACCACACTCGTCACAGACGGGCCGAACCAGTTTTTGCCGGGCTGCTGCCTCCCAAAAGGATCGGGATATTCCGGATGCTTCGGCCGGCACCTCGATAGTCATTCCGTATCGCTCTCCTGAAGGAGCTTGTGGGCGGCCGCCCTAGCGGCCATACCCACCTGAACACCGCGTTTTCGGGCGGGCTCATTACAGGCGGCGATGATTCCGTCGTAGTAGGTAGAGAAGGCATCGCCAATAGCCGCGGACTTGGCTGAAACACTCGCGCCCGGTAGCCCGTGTTTCTCCACGATTGCCAAACCGGCTGTGCCGGAGTCGTTTTTTCCACCGCCGCCATCGGAGCAGATGAATCCCCAGGGACGAAACTCGAGCAGGAAAGAGGCGCCGGATGTGCCGGTATGGCCCGCAGTGACCAGTACATTTTGGCCAACATCCTCCGGTTTGGCGAAGATGATGGAGTCCGTTACGATGACGTGCCGCCCGGTGGGCGAAGTCTCGACAATTTCCCGGCGTATCTTGCTGCCCGGTTCTATGTCCCCTGGGTCGTTCTCGAGCAGGAGGAGCGCCGCCTCCGCGACAGACTGGCCTTGCCGAACGCCGCAATTCTCGGCGAGGATGTTGATGCGGCTGATGATGCCCCCCTCATAAAGATCCTTGCCATTACCCAGTTCGGCGCTATCGCCCTCTACCGCAGCCGCTGGGATTCCCAGGGCCTCCAGATAATAGAGACCCTGAATTCCCGCTGCGTCCTTGCCGATGCCACCATCGTGGCCGATCACCGCCCGTGGTTTGTGCGGAGCCATCAACCGCGCCGGCAGCACACCGATGTAGGATGCGGCCACCACTACGTCGCGGTCCTGATTTCCACTGTCCACATAACGGGCGGAATCCATGGTGACGACTCGCTTTCCGTTGCGTTCCAGCACAAGCTGCTGTGGATGGGCTTCAGTGGCCAGCAGATCCGTCATTTCATTTTCTCCGTTGATTGCGATTGGTGCTTATCCGTCACCACACCATGTGCCGACGCCGCAACCAGTAATCGCTTCCCGCCGTACTGCCTGCCTTTTGCATGGCTCGATGGCGGTGTCGGACGGGTCATGTGAGTGTCACCAGAATGGTCAGATCATTCAGCACCCTGGCATGCGCTTGGGGCGGGATAACCGAAGTTGCCCCCTCCTCGCAAATGATCACGGGCCCGCTGAACGTACGCCCCGTGGAGAGTGTGGTACGGTCCAGAACGGGCGTCTCGACGGGAAGATCATCCAAGCCGAACCACGCGACTGTGCTCTCCGGCAGAGAGGATTCCCTGGTCGTACTCGGTATGATTTTGGGCTTCGGCAGAGCTCTTCTACCCACGAGTTCGAGCTGCACCACCTCGACTTTGGACAAATTGTCAGCATGACCGAAGCGCGTCTGGTACTCATCCGTAAAAGCGGTCGAAAATCTCGCGCAAAAATCGTCTGGTATCTCAAGTTCGTCCACTGGCGCCGGAATCTTAACAGTGTGCTCCTGGCCGACATATCGCAGTAGCAGCGAGTACTCGAAGCGAACATCCGACTCCGAGGCGCCGACGCCACTCAGTGACTCGACCAGATCTCCTTGAATTCTCTGCATCGATTCAAGCAGGAATTCACGCGTGAGGTCGTCCAACACTTTGCCGATCGACCAGGTTCGCTCAAACCGCAAATCCGCGCTCAGCATGCCGATCGCCGAGAAGTGCCCGGGATGCATGGGAATGGCAACGTTTCGAACGCCGACTTCCCGCGCCACGTCACAAGCGTGCATCGGGCCGGCACCACCGGAAGCGATAAGCAGGAAATCCCGCGGGTCCCGTCCGCGTTCCAGGGTCTGTCGCCGAACGGTGCTAGCCATCGACAGCACGGCAATGTGCAGGGCTCCGAGGGCCACGCGTCTTGCGTCCAGGCCAGCTTTTTGAGCCAGATCGGTCAATGCCCGTGCCGCGGCATCATGATCCAGCCTGAGCGAGCCCGACAGATGCGTCTGCGGCAGTCGTCCGCAGTAAAGATTGGCATCGGTCACGGTGGGCTCCATACCGCCGAGCCCGTAGCACACTGGCCCCGGGGATGAGCCTGCCGAACGGGGGCCGACCCGAAGCCGGGTTCCGTTCTCGAGCCATGCAATCGAACCACCGCCTGCACCGACCTCTAGGATGTCGATACACGGGACTTGGATTGGAAATCCACGGCTGTAACCGCCGATCCAATACAGATCGGTGGAAAGGAACCGACCTCCTTCGACCAGGCTTGACTTTGCTGTCGTACCTCCCATATCAAAAGCAACCGCGTTCTCCACACCGTGTGAAATCGCCAGGTTCCGCGACACCAACGCGCCGGCCACCGGGCCGGACTCAATAGTACGTAACGGGAAAGCCATGGCGATGTCAACACTCTGGGCGCCACCGTTGGAATCGAGAACGACCAAGTCTCCGGAAAATCCAGCTGAGCGCACACCGGCTTCCAGCTGACTCAGGTAATTCCGCATCAGCGGTGACACCGCCGCATTCGCCGCGGCCGTGGTAAAGCGCTGATATTCTCTGGGGTTCTGGCTGATGTCTGAGGAAAGACAAACTGGCACCTTGGGAAATGCCTTTTCCAGCCTCGCCCGGACATGTTGCTCATTGGTTGGCTGCACATAGGAATTGAGAAATGCAACAGCGATGGCCTCCGGCTCTACCGTTTGCAATTCCTCGATCAACACATCAAGATCTTCCGCTGATGGTTGATGCAAAATCTGACCGTCGGCTGCAACCCGTTCGTGAATTTCAAACCGCATGTCCCTGGGCACGAGCGGCGGATCGCGGCGAAACGTCAGACAGTAGGGTTCGGGCCGGGAATCGGTGGCCAGCTCGTGTATATCGGCAAACCCAGCGGTGCAGACCAGTGCAGTGTGAGCCACACATCGCTCCATCAACGCGTTGATGACCAGTGTCGTACCGTGAGCAAGGACGGTATCGGATGTCCACGGGACACCCGAATCAACCGCTGCTGCAACTGCTGCCTCATTTTCGGCACCTGCGGACGTCAGCCGCTTTCCAAGATGGATAGCGCCGTCATCGCCAACCGCCGCCACATCTGTGAAAGTCCCACCAATGTCGACACCGATTCGAACCGTCATCTTGCCTCCAGTTTCCATCGGTCAGGAAGTTCGGCCGACAGACCAGTCGGTATAATTGATCCAGCATCCGGCAACCCGATCTTGTTGTTGGTATCGAAGGCGTTCATGATCGATCCGCGCCGCTGGACAGCAGCCGGACAGATGCTTCCCGCGCTGTCATGCCAGGACGTACGCCCCGCTCGGAGGCAGGTTGATTAACGGCACTGATGACACCATCATGATAGGTGCTAAGCCCGTCGCCCATTCTTGCCGTATTCACGTCGACTGCTGCACCAGCCAGCCCGTCCTTCTCGACAATGGCGAGTCCAGCGATACCGGAACGATTCCGGCCACCCCCTCCGTCGCTGCAAATGAATCCCCGCGGCCACGCAGACCTCAGGTAGGGAACGGCGCTGCGCCCGGTATGGCCGCCGGTGCAAAGTACATTACGGTCCTTGTCTTCCGGTAGCGCAAAGGCGATTGAATCGGTACAGACGACGGCATATTTGCCGGCTTTGTGGACAACCGTCCGGTTGGTAATGGCAGCGGGCGAGAGGGGAGCGAGGTTGCTTTGGTCGAACATAAGTTTGGCCGCGCGATCTACCGGCATACCCACCCGCACCCCGCATTGCCCGGCCGGTTCATTGTGCCGGGAAATTATTCCCCGCTCATACACATCCAGTCCGTTTCCGAGTTCGACAGTCTTGACGTCGACCGCGGCAGCCGGCATGTTCAGAGCCTCATAAAACCAGAGACCGGCAATCGCAGAGCCGTCCAGACCGATCCCGCAGTCAATTCCGATGACAGCCCTGGGTTTGTGGGCAGAGGTAAATCTGGCGCAGAGAACACCGCAATAGGACGCGGTGACGACCACATCGCGATCGCGATTTCGCTCATCGACGTCATATGCCGATTCCACGCAGACGATGCGTCCCTGAGGCAGATCGCTAATGACAGTCTGTGGATCGGACTTCTTGTTCACTGCGGATTCCCAGACACTGGAGTTCCGACGGTTACAGTCAGGCCCGACCGATTCGGCCGGAAGCCCATAGCCCACCCATGCTCGGTCAGAAGCGCTGAGTGTATTGCAACAACACGGTACGCGGCAGGTCGGCCAGACCGACCGGATCGGCCGCAAGCGCCGTGTCCGTTCCCGTGCCGAAGCCACTGTTCGGCAGATCAGTCTCACCACTAATGTGGAATTCATTGGTCACGTTCCGGGCAATGATAGCCACGTCCCAACGGTTGTCCGCAGCGCGAAGCCTCAGGGTTGCGTCCAGATTGAAATACGAATCCTGTGCGGAAAGTGGGGCGTCAAAACTCGAGGATATAAAATCGTCACTGTAGCGGAGATTGGTAGCGATTTCCCACACAAGACCCGATCCGATGTTAGCCTCGTACAGTGCACCGAATGATCCGGTCCAGTCCGGCGCCACCGCAAGCGGGCGTCCTTCCAAGTCCTGGCCGAAGCCCGTTCCGAAGGTGGTGTTGCAACCCGCACTAATGGACTGCCCACCGTAACAGGGGCCAATATATTCGGTGTATCGTCCCTTGTTATAGTTCAGGTAAGCAGACAATCTCAGGCCGGGTGCAGCGATGGGTGCGAACTCGGCTTCCAACTCCAAGCCTTCGACCTTGGCCTTGCCCGCGTTCGTCGTGATGAACTGGAAGGTAATCGAATTAAAAAAGTCGACTTGAAGATTCTTGTATTTAAAGCTGTACAGGTTGGCATTGAAGCGAAACTGGTTGTCCAGCAACGTACTCTTGAAACCCACCTCGAAGCCGTCGGCAGTCTCGGGTTCAAAGCTGATATCCTCCGGCACGGCTGATGCGACAATCAGGGAGCTTACCGCGAAACCACCAGATTTATAGGCCGACCTGTAGCCGGCAAACAGCGTGAGATTCTCCGACGGATAGAAAGCGATTGTGGCTTCGGGCGTCCATTTTGTAAATTTTTGATCGGCGGTAATGGGCGCATCTTGCAGGAATAGTCCCCGTAGCGCCGATTGCACGTAGCTTTGGACAAGGAAGCTGTCCGCAGTCTCGTGAATGTACCGTGCGCCGGCAGCCAACTCGACCTGCGGCGTAACCCGCCAGCTTACCTGCCCGAACCCGGACAGCGTCTCTCCGTCCGTGCCGGAAGGCTTTATGTAGCTGACGAACCGCCGGTCAGGCGGCAGACTGGAATCCTCCAGTGCAGCGAAGGCCCCGGCTTGGGTGTGTTTCCGCTCCGTATTCTGATAATAGAACCCGATCATGAAATTGAAAGGGGTATCGTAATCCGTCTGATAGCGCGTCTCGTTGGAAAAGGCGCCGAAAGACGTGTTCTGGGTTGCGGCAATATAGCTTGTCGACGACTCGACGTTTTGCCCCAGGCCCCATTTATTGCGATGCCAGTTGTAGTTCGTTACCGACGTGATCTGCGCATCGTCCAACTCATAGCTGAGATCGGTGGTAAACGTAAGGGACTTGTACAGGTTGTAGGGTGAGCCATCCGCCTTCATATCCGGAAGCGAGCCGGCGACACCATCAGGTGCGTTGGGAACGTGGACATGGAAAATCTCCTCGCAGGCAACGAGAGGATTGACCTGCGTAAAGCCGCTTTCGCACCGATAAGGCACGTAGTTCCATGCGTTGCTGTCGTCCTCTTTGCGAGATACGCTTGCCTTGAACGTTGCGGTCAGCCGCTCGTTTGGGGTCCAGACCAGTGTGCCGCGTGCAGCCTGGGCCTTTGTGCCCGGCTGTCCACCGCTGTTGGGCACCTGGTTGCGCAAAGTGAGCCCGTAGGTTGCGAGATCCAGGAATGCGATTTCGGTTGGAACAGCCTTGTTATCAAAATAGCCATCGGACATGTTTGAGACACGCACGGCCAAGCGCCCCAGTAAATTGGAGGAGATCGGTCCTGAAATAAAGCCCTCGCCAGACAGGTCTTCCGATGTGATCTCGTAGCCCACACGTGCCTGGGCCTCGAACTGGTCCGTAGGATTGGCGGTGTTGAATGAAATTACGCCGGCCGTCGCATTCTTGCCAAAGAAAAGTGCCTGCGGGCCCTTTATCACTTCGATATTTTCAAGGTCGAGCATGGCTTCATTCAGAAACATTCCATAGCCGTAGTAGACGCCATCGACCACGGTAGCTGTCGACTGCGCCATACCCATGGTCGTCCTCCCCGAGCCAACGCCGCGCAGCGTGATCTGTGCCCCGGAACCATTTGAGGCACGTCCGACAAACAGCTCTGGAATGTGGTCTGCCAAGGCTTCAAGGTCGGACAGATTGAATCGTGCGATCTCTTCAGAGCTGAGTACAGAAATTACAACGGGAACGTCCTGCAGAGACTCCTCTCGTTTTCGTGCAGAAACGATCACTTCTTCGAGAGCTGATGCTTCCTCTGACTGATCAGCCTCATCCGCGACAGCAGCCATACTCACCGTTGCACTCAGAAAACAAACGGTGCTCACCAAAATTGCCACACCCATTTTTCGCTCCAACCGATGTCTCATACTCAGTGTCCTCCCACGATTTTAATCACATTCAAGGCTTTATGCTAGAATTCCACAAGAACTCACTACTGTCAAGAACTGACTATTCTAAGTCGGCAAATGAGCGTCGTGTTATGGGCGCAATATTCAGTTTAACCGGCAGTTGCCTGAACTAGGAAAGCAGACAGGGTCAGCGCGAACCGCGATATTTGCGGCGTGTGGAAATGTAGGTTATTAATCATTCGAATAGTCACTAAAATTATCGCTACCGGGCTCTGCGAAGCGGAGGAGATGTACCTTATTAGATGGGAAAATACGGCAAGGCAGAAGTGCTGATAATTGGTGCGGGCGCGTCTGGCGGAGTGATCGCCAAACACTTGGCCGAGAACGGTTTCAAGGTCGTCGCGCTCGAGCAGGGCGGTTGGGTGAACCAGGGTGAACTGCCTGGTGTGAGTCCGGAGTACGAACTCCTGACCGCACAGAGGTGGAGCCCGGATCCGAATACGCGCGCCTCCGACGCTGATTACCCTGTCGACCAGACCGACTCGCAAGCGCCCGTTGTCCAGATGTACAACGGGGTGGGCGGCAGTACGATCCTATTTGCCGCCGTGTGGCCCCGTCCGACCCCGGCGGACTTCCACGTCAGGACCCTTGACGGCGTCGCCGACGACTGGCCGCTGACGTATCAGGAGTTGTTACCGTATTACGAAGCGACCGACGTCGAGTTCGGTGCGTCCGGCCTCGGCGGTAATCCCGCTTACCCGCCGGGCGCACCACCGCCGTTACCGCCGCTCCCCATCGGTCCGACGGGCCGAAAAGTCGCCGAGGGCATGAACAAGCTCGGTTGGCACTGGTGGCCGGGCAACAATGCAATCGCCTCGCAGGCTCACGGCGATCAAGATCAATGCCTACGGTACGGAACCTGCGTTGGCGGGTGCCCGGCCGGGGCGAAGGGCTCCACCGACGTCACCCATTGGCCCGCCGCAATACGCAGTGGTGCGCAATTGGTGACGGGTGCCCGCGTAAAGGAAGTCACGCTCGATGAGCAGGGCCGCGCTAACGGGGCTGTCTACATTGATCGCGAGGGCCGGGAGCAGTTTCAGCCGGCGTCGCTCGTCATCATGGCAAGCAACGGTATAGGGACTCCTCGTATCCTGCTGATGTCGCGGTCGGGTCGCTTCCCGAACGGTCTTGCAAATAGCTCAGGTCTGGTTGGTAAGCGGCTCATGTTGCATCCTTGCGCAACGGCTGCTGGGATCTTCGACGACGAGTTCGACGAACTCGGACCCAGCGGACAGAAGATCGGTTCGATGCAGTTCTACGAGTCCGATGCGTCTCGCGGCTTCGTCCGCGGTGCCTACTGGACGATGTACGACGGTATCGGACCTCACCTGCACATGCTCCGGCGCACGCTCAGCGAGGGTTTTGGGGCTGAGCCTTTCTGGGGAACCCCTTTTCCGGCAGCGATGAAGGAAGCCGCACACCACACCCTGATGTGGGGTATTGTCGCCGAAGACCTTCCCGAAGATCACAATCAGGTGACATTAGACTCAAACAGGACCGACAGCGACGGTCTGCCGGTGGTCAAGATCAGCTACACAATGTCGGATAACACGCACCGGCTAATTGATTTTCATTGCCACCGCGCCATGGAATCGCTCGACGCGGCCGGCGCCAGACGCAGCTTCGTTTTCTTACGCGACGTCCCGTCAGGCCACCTCCTAGGAACAGCGCGTATGGGCAATGACCCGGAGTCTTCCGTCGTCGATCGCTGGGGGCGGTCGCACAACGTACCGAACCTATATATCGTCGATGGCAGTGTTTTCGTCACCGGGTTCGGAGTAAACCCCACTTCTTCGATTGCCGCAATTGCAAAGCGAACGGCAACCCATCTCGTTGACACGGCACGCGATCAGGAAGTGTCCTCATGAATACACAAACCCAAATGAGTCGCCTAGACGACGCCCAACGCGAACGATTGGCTAGGATGGCTGACGTTTTGATGCCAGCCGGCGCGGGATTACCCGCGGCCAGCGAGGTAGAAGTGCATCGTATTTGGATCGACCAGGCTATGGACGCCGTGCCCATGATGGCATCCGCGATCCACGTCGCTCTCGAAACGCCCGGTGAACCCGCAGAGGCGATCGAAAGACTACGCCGGCAGCAGCCTGACGTATTCATGGCCTTCACCTTCATCCTGTCCGGCGCCTATTTCATGCATCCCAGGGTGCGCCAAGCGCTCGGCTACCAAGGTCAGGTCGTCGAGTCGAATCCACCGCTCGAGGGAGAAGCAGACTTCTACCTCGAGGGTGGGCTGCTTGACCCCGTCCTCGCTCGTGGCTCCATATACCGGCAGGTACCCGAAAGTAGCTGAGGGCGCTGAAGCCACCGGCGATACAGGGGCCCACAGGATGTTGCCCTCGCCGAGAACCAGGAGTTAAATGTGAAGATTATCGTGTGCGTGAAACAAGTGGTGACCCTGCCCGGCCCGGTCGTACTACTCGACGGAGACACTGATGTCGATCCGCTTTTTACCAGGCGCCGGCTCAACGAATCGGACGAGTACTCGGTCGAAGAAGCACTGCGTATTTGCGAGTCCAGCGGTGACGGCGAGGTAGTCGTCATGACCGTTGGACCCGAAGCGACGTCGGAGGCGCTGCGACTGTGCCTCGCGATGGGTGCGCATCGGGCGATCCGTATCTGGGGAGACGGCGTGCAGCTGCATGACCCGTTGGCGGTCGCCCGCGCTCTCGCGCATGTAGCTCGCGACGAGGCAGCCGATCTGATCCTGTGTGGTGTTCAGTCCTCAGATGCGTCTCAGCAATCGACCGGGCCCGCCCTTGCATCCGCACTGAAACGACCGTGTCTAACGATGGCGACGAACATCGAGGTGTTTCCCGGTGGTGGGCTGGCTATCGTCCACAGGGAGGCCAGCGGGGGAGTCACCGAGGTGATCGAAATTGATTTGCCCTCGGTGGTGACCGTGCAGACCGGGATCAATACACCGCGCACCGCTTCGTTCAAGGCCGTCATGATGGCCAAGAGGGCAACGATTTCGGCCGTGGATCCAGGAGATGCCGCGCGATCGCGCATTCACATGCTGGGAGTATCAGTTAACGCTCCGGCGCGTGGACAGTTGCAACTGATCGAGGGCGGACCTGCGAAGGTCGCCGCCAAGATCAAGGATCTTGTTGAGGAAGCCTTATGATGACGGGGACTTTGGTTGTCGCTCAGTGCGAATCGGGCCGCGTGGATGAGGTGACGGCGGAACTCGTGACCGCCGCGACTACACTGAGCGGGCCGGTGACTCTTGGCGTAACGGCACTTGATCCGGGTTCAGTCAAAAACCTAGCCATTCTCGGCGTCGATAGGGTCATCGGCATGCGACTGCCCGCCGACCGGCCGGGCCATGAGGTGCAGCAACGAGCCGTTGAAACACTGATGGACCTCACAGGCACACAGGCCGTATTGATGCCCTTCACCTGGGACACTGCCGCCTTCGCCGCCGGCCTCGCCGAGCGCCGCGACTGTACATTCGCAAGCGACGTGGTTGACATATCCCGCGACTCCAATGGGGCGTTAATTGCGGCTCGCCCCGTCTATGGAGGGAAAGTGTACGCCAGACTTCGTTTCCCGGACGATGCTCCCGCCATCCTGCTGCTCCGTCCCGGTCGTTGGCCCGCCGCGGCTTCAGCCAATCAGGGCCCGGCCGTGGAGATCGCCGATGTTGAATTAACCGACGCGTCTCGTGTCTGCCTGGTCAAGGTAATTGAGCCCGTCGCTGGCGATGAAGATCTGACGCAGGCGGAAGTCATTTTCTCGGTCGGACGGGGCGTGGCGAAGCGCAAAAATATTGCTATTTTTGAGACCATCGCGAAGAAGTTCGGCGCATCGCTCGGTGCTTCACGACCGCTGGTGGACATCGGACTCCTCCCCCGCGATCGTCAGATTGGCCAATCCGGTGTCACGGTTAAACCAAAATTGTATGTGGCGTTCGGTATCTCCGGCTCCCTGCAGCACATGGCCGGCATGAGTGCAAGCAAAACGATCGTCGCCGTCAATACAGATCAGGCTGCACCGATATTCGATGCGGCCCACTTCGGTGCTCTCGACGATGCGATGGAGGTTGCCAGGTGTTTGCTCGACCAAGACTGACATCAGCAGCCCGATATCGAAGTGCGGCAATGTGACGTCCGCCGCGCCGTGAGGTGCTCGACGCACGGCTTCGAGGCGCCAGCCGTGACGGAGCTCGTCGCTCCGATCGATTGATCCCGAACGAGCTAATAGGATACTATCGTTGCCATTGATTTGAGGCCCCGAAGGCGTGAGAGGAGACGACATTGCGGATATCAACATTCCGGGTAGCTGAAGGCGAACCCGCGGTCGGTCTTTCGATTGGGGCCGCGGTCGTCGCTCTCCACGCCGGTGCGGAGGCCCTGGGTGAAGGGGCCGCAGACGTGCCGCGCGATCTCCTCGGAATCATCGAGGCTGGCCCCGAGGCATGGGAGCTTGCAGAATCGTTCGACTCGAAACTGAGCAAGCGCGAGCTTCCAGCAGAGGGTCAGGACAAGTGGTGGTGGCACGTGGACGACGTCAAGTTTGAGGTGCCGTTCGTGCCGCGCAAGAACCCCTGGGTTGTCGGCGCGAACTACTACCAGCACCTCGCAAACGGGTATGCGCGCATTCCGCGCCCCGCGACGGTGCCGCCGCATCCAGAGTTTTTCTCGAAGGCGACGACAGCGATGATCGGCGACCGTGACGAGATCATTTATGACAAGCGTGCCACGGTGACGGTCGACTACGAGACCGAGTTGTGCCTCATCATCGGGCGGGGAGGCAAGGACATTCCCCACGCGGAAGGGCACGATCATATCTTCGGCTACACGGCGGTAAACGACACGTCTGCGCGTGAGTTGCAGATCGGACACCGGCAGTATTTCCGGGGTAAGAGTCTCGATTCGTTCTGTCCGATCGGACCGGTGATCGTGACGCCAAAACATATTCCTAACCCGTACGCACTAACGATTACGACCCGGATCAACGGGCAGGTCCGGCAGCAATGGCCGGTCGGGGACATGCTCTACAAACTGGATGAGCTCATCTCGGTGCTGTCGGAGGGAATGACGATCGAGCCCGGCGAGATGCTGATTTGCGGGACCGTTCCCGGCGTCGGCTTCGAGCAACTGCCCCAAGTATGGCTCCAGCATCTCGATGTTGTCGAGACGGAGATCAGCAAGATCGGCGTGATTCGCAACGTCGTCAAGATGCGGCAGGCCGAGCAGGTGACGCAATGAGGCTCTGCACATTCTCAACCAAAGGCTCCACACGCCTCGGAGCCGTGATTGGCGATTCCGTCATTGATCTGGCGGTGGCCGCCGAGAGCAGCAGGCAGGACCTGGCCGGTGTCGGTGATCTTCGTCGGCTCGTAGAAGCCGGACCCGAGGCCTGGGCTGCGGCCGGGACTGTCGTCTCAGCCGTGGGTGGCACGCTCGATCCCGCCTGGTCATGGCCGCTTGGTGAGGTGACACTGCATCATCCGTTTCGTCCGCGCAAGAACATCGTTCGCGCGGGCGGGAACACGGCTCTGAAGCCAGGTGAGCCGGAACGGGTAACCGTTAAGTTGCCGCCGGGTCGCTGGCTCGCCGGTTTTCCGATTGCCTATTACACAAAGGCGCCGAGCGCGGTGCTCGATCCGGGCCAGCCGATCAGCTGGCCGTTGAAGGTTACGACACAGGTCTACGCAGAGCCGCAGCTCGCGATCATCATCGGTGCGCCAATCAGCTACGCGGATCCGGCCGAGGCGCTTGAGAAGGTCTTCGGCTACGCCGTCGCGACCGACGTCTCCGCCTTGGACTTGCGGATCAAGCATGGCCAGTGGCCGAAAGCCGGGTCGCTTGACTCCTTCTTCCCGTGGGGGCCAATGATTGTTACCGGCGACGAGGTTCCGAACCCCGATGCTCTTGACGTGCGGCTCGAGCTCAACGGCGACACGTGCATCCAGGGGTCAACCGCTGATGCGCTCCTCTCGGTTGGCGAGATGCTGGCCGAGATCAGCATGGGAATCCTGCTTGAGCCGGGTGACGTGCTCATGCTCGGAACGCCCGAGAACATGGGCCTCGGCCAGAATCCGGAGCGTTGGCTGACGGATGGCGACACGGTTACTAGCAGGATCGAAGGAATCGGTTCGATCACGAACCCCATACATCCGACCGCGTGAGCAACCACCTAGTCGGGATCGGCATCGGTGGCAGCTTCACCGACATCGTCTCATCTAACCTGCAGACCGATGCCGTCACGTACGCGAAGACACACACGCATCCCGAGGATCTGATCCGAAGCCTTCGCGACGTGATGGGTGCCATCGGCGTGCCGAGCGAAGAGGTGTCGGTCCTGCGGCACAGCACGACCGTGGTGATCAACGCGATTCTCACGTTGTCCGGAAGCAAGACCGTGCTGTGTGGGCCGGCAACGCAGCGATCTGGCAAGTGTTAACAGACCCTGGTTAGTTCAGAGGCCGCACAAACTTGACGATGCGGGTGAACTCTGCGCATAAAGCAATAAACTCGAGCTGATATGGTGATCCTCAACCCAAATCAAGACAAAGACGGTTCGAACTGGCCATCCCCTGCAGTGGCCTGGTACGCAGTGACTGTTCTTCTTATTGCTTATGCTGTGTCTATCGCGGACCGGTATGTCTTGAGTCTTCTGATCCAACCAATAAAAGCGGATTTGGGCTTGAGTGATACCGAGGTCAGTTTGTTGCATGGTTTCGCGTTTGCAATTTTCTTTTCGATTATGGGTATTCCAATCGCGCGCCTGGCAGACCGATACAGCCGACAAATAATAATATCATCAGGAATTGCAGTGTGGAGCCTGATGACCGCAGCGTGTGGAGTTGCGACGGGATACTGGCAACTTTTTTCCGCTCGCGTTGGCGTTGGCGTTGGTGAAGCTGCCTTGTCTCCACCGGCTTATTCGATGATTGCAGACCTATTTCCAGCGCAAAAACTCAGCCGTGCCTTGAGTGTATATACCACCGGAGCATATGCTGGCGCCGGGCTCGCTTTTATCGTCGGAGGTCCGGTGATTCAGTCGGTAATTAACTCCCCTGAAATCACCCTTCCCCTTATCGGAACAATCCGCTCCTGGCAGGCAGCGTTTTTTGTGGTGGGTTTGCCTGGTGTCCTGGTTGCAGCCCTGATGTTTACGGTCACTGAACCCGTTCGCCACATCAAGACAAATGTGGCATTTAGCAGCGATGCTCATGAAGCGGTTCCAATGTGTCAGGTATTTGCCTACCTCTGGAGTCGCAGGCGTGTTTATGGTGCGCACTTCCTCGGCTACTCTTCTTTGGCGGTGGTGTTCAATTCAACCGTCGCCTGGACGCCGACTTTTTTGAATCGGAGCTTCGGCTTGACGGTAGGCCAATCCGGACCAGCAATCGGGGCTGTAATTCTGGTTTTCGGCAGCAGCGGACTCATCGTTGGCGGCTGGCTGTCTGACCGACTGGTGGTCAAAGGGTATTCAGACGGGGCGATGCGTGCCGGTGTGGTCGCAGGGCTTGGGTGTATACCATTCGCTGTTTTGTTGCCACTGATGTCTTCAGTGACATGGGTCCTGGTACTGTATTGCCCGTTGCTGTTCTTCGCCAGCTTTGGTTTTGGCGCAGCAGCGGCTGCTCTGCAACAAATAACACCTAACCGCTTACGGGCTGTGGTATCCGCTCTTTATCTATTTCTTTTAAGCCTGATTGCGGTTGGATTTGGGCCTACTTTAACTGCCTTGATTACCGACTTTGTGTTTGGTTATGATGAAGCAGTTGGGATTTCGATTGCGATCGTTGCGATGATGTCCGGCTTGCTCAGCGCTCTGATCCTGTG
>CAYZLS010000001.1:18300-21159 GCA_964479355.1 uncultured Wenzhouxiangellaceae bacterium
TCGTTTCGGGCTGAGGCAAGCACTCAGTCACAAACGACATCCCCCGAAGCTCCGTGATTGGAGTGCTGATCATGCCTCGCCGGGGTCCGGAGCGTGCACGTCAGGATTGCCGAAAGTCCACCAGACCTGCAGCTTCCGCCGGCGAATTCGCCATCCCCGTGCCGTTCGAACCAAATCGTCATCATATCGTCCGGCGATGATGTTGGTGTCTCCGCCGCTTGTCATCGGACGAACATGCTGCGCGTGGAGGTAACACGAACTCTTGGCGATATCGCCGTCGACGGAGATATCGACATTGCCGATCAGGTGCTGGGTTCTCGACATGTTGCCCAGCGCACTGCGACACAAGGCCTCGATGGCGGGATAACCCTCCAGCAGGCCGATCGTTTCGTAGTGTGCCGAGGCATCCGGAAGAAAACAGGTCGAAAACAATTCCCAGTCCTTCTGATCAAGCGCTGCGGCATATCTGTGCAGCACAGCCGTTATGTCGCGCTCATCGAGCAAAAGTTGAATTGCGGCTTCGCCTGGCCGTTGCGCGACCTTGCTCACGCGACTTCCTGATCACTGTTGGCCGGCCCGGCATCACCCCAACCCCCACCCCCCGCTGTCCGAATGCGCACCAGAGCACCTCTTTGGAGCGGGAAACCGGTGACCTTGTTGACCTCGACCCACGTATCGGAACCCGGCTGCAGCACGTGCACCTCCCCGGGCAATCCCGCTTCACCCCCGGCCAAGCCCCAGGGTGGGTCAATTGTGCGGTCGAATGCCGTCTGCAGCACCAGGGGTTCCAAAGCTTCCACGACGCGTTCTATGCCAGCCCCTCCCCGGTGCTGGCCCGCCCCGCCTGCCTCACGTCGCAGCCTCGTCGATCTGATACGTAATGGAAACCGGGCCTCAAGGAGTTCGATCGGAATGCCCGGGTTATCACCGTGAATGAAGGATTTCAGGGGACCGTAACCATCTCGGGCCGACGTGGCGCCAAACCCGCCGCCGTATGACTCGATCGCCAGCCAGAATTCTCCGGTTGTCTCACGGGTCCCCGTGAAGAAGACGCCAGAAACAGTGCCATGATGCCCAGCGGGCACCAATTCGGGGTGGGCGCTGCCGATGGCCCGGAAGATCAGGTCGACCGCGGTCGGCGGAACCATCACCCAGAAACCCTTGGGAGCCCCTGCCGTCGCACTCACCAGCGAACCGGGTGGCGCGACGATATTCAGTGCGTCGAACATCCATTCATCAGCCGGACGATCAGGTAGACACAATGCCTTGAAAGCAAGCTTGGCAATATTGACTGCCCCCCCAAGCAGCCCGGAGTTGATTGGGGTTGGCACCTGCCCCGGCATGCCGGTGAAGTCGACTTCCATCGAGCTACCCGTGACGGTCACCGCAACGTGCAGACCGATGGGCTCCGTACCTTCAACGCCGGCATTGTCGAGACGGCATGACGCTTCGTAATGGCCGTCCGGAATCCTGCGCGCTGCTGCGTGTCCGAGGGCGGCGCTCTCCTTGGCCTGGAACGCAATCAGTTTGGCGAGATCAGTCAGGGACCATCGGCTCGTGACTCGATCCGTCCAGCGGGACCGGCCCAGAATGCAACCAGCCACTTGAGCCATCAGGTCTCCGGTGATCGCGGCCGGAGAACGCGTGTTCGCCTGGATGGTCGCCAGAACGTCCGGCACGACTTCGCCTGCCCGCATCACTCTCAGGCCCCGGTACTGAACACCCTCTTCGAAAATCGTTCGGGCCTTCCAACTCAGCGACGTAGGCGCACTGCCACCAATGTCCGCCCAGTGCGCGCGGATGACGATATAGGCGACGATCGTGTCCCCGTCGAAGATGGGGGTGATGCAGGCAATATGATTAAGATGCTGTCCATTCACTCCCGACCAGTTATGGATGAATACATCGCCTTCAACGAGAGCCTCCAACCCGATCGTTTCCACCGCGTCCCGCACCTGCGGACCCAGGTCGCCGACAAAAATGGGCATGCTGCCGGCCGACTGGGTCAATAATTCGAAATCCGCCATGACGATACCGACGCAATAGTCCTTGTACTCATAGATGAGTTCGCTGTAAGCAGTGCGGGTAAGGTTGAGTTCGATTTCATCTACCACCGACGTGGTTGCGAACCGGAAAATTTCTGCTTCTACAGCGTCGATAGGTCGAGACTGCGGCTGCGCCCTTTCGCCCGGTGCGTTGCCTTGCGCCATCGAATCCAGACTGCTGACATTGGCATCCAATAATGCACCAAGATCTCCCGTGCCGCACAATTGCTCGCTCATGACCACACTCTCGGGGCAGCTCCTGGGGTGGCGTCAATCGCAAGAATACCCATCGTCCAGCCTCTTCACTAAGACTGAGACGGCAATCGATGCAAAGGACGTGAGGGGTACATTTTCGGGTAGCTTCCGGAGGCGAGAAGGGTGTATTTAACTGCAAACTCACCGATGACAGCCAGCGCGGCGATCGCCGCAAGCAGGCCGGGAGGCAGATGACCAAAACCACCCGCGATTCCCACCAGGGCTGGGACGACAATGACGAAAAGAACGATGCCGATCCAGAACCAGGCGCGCAAAGCCCCCTTCAAGAGTAACTGTACCGAGATTCGCACGACACCTGACTGCCGCACGCCCCGCCCCATATAGCCACTCATGACGATGGCGCCCACGACGAGAAGAATCTCGGTGACAGTCTCGAGCGTCGAGATAGTGGCTCGTGCAGCCGACTGGTGTTCAGGCAGCATCCCGCCCCACTCGATCAGGACCAGTTGGATAAACATCACCAGTGCCGAACCTGCGAGGAGGGAAAACGTCGGTATCAGGGCCAGCATCCACCAGGTGTTCCAGACCGGGATACCAA
>CAYZLS010000001.1:21169-22193 GCA_964479355.1 uncultured Wenzhouxiangellaceae bacterium
CGTAAACCATGACAAATACTGCCGTCAGCAGGGATAGCCAGGCAAGTGATTGACGCAAACTCTCGTTCGTGGACCCTGTGGCCTCCAGTACGATGTAGGCAAGACCAAAGACGGTGAAAGCTCCGAGGCCCCAGAGTCCCCTGCTCAGCCAGGAAGATCGTACTTTCGCCAGGGCCCGCCAAACTCGCATCGGGCGACCCAGGAACAGGAGGTGGAAGCCGCCCTTGCCGACCACCGCTAGGATCCAGCCGACGACCATCACGAGCTTTAGATCAAGCGCAACCCCCAGGATGTAAGCGGCACTTCCCACGCCACCCAGGAATATCGCAGTCACGAACAAGAACCCCTGGCCCTCGGCCCACTGCGTCTGCCTGACAGGGGTGTCTAGGAAGGATTCATGGTACTTGGGAATTGCAAAAATCACTCTGCCCCCTGGCTTACCGGGTCAAACGAGCGATCTGGTTCAACAGACGTGGCCTGTACACCTGGCTGTTGGTCCACTGATAATCCCTCGTCATCATCGGAGAATTTGGCCAGCAGCACATTGACCATGGTCGGGCTGATCTCTGTCAGGTAGGAGACCGACGGCTTTGTTCCCGCCTCCGGGTGCAGTACTTCGTGTTCCCGATTCTGCAGCAGTTGCGAAACCTCACTCTCGGGATCGTTAAGGTCACCGAATATCCGGGCCTTACCGAGGCAGGTGTCTACACAGGCCGGGTCCCTTCCTGCGTCCACCCGGTCCATACAAAAATTGCACTTACTGACGGTGCCTTTCTGCAATCCGTTTCCGAGGACTTGGCTGGTGACTTGTTCGTACGGCGTCTCTTCTTCGAAATAAGTCGATAATTCGGTATGAAAACTCCGCGCCTCATAAGGACAGGACTGCATACAGTAACGGCAGCCGATGCACTTGTCGTAATCGATCCAGACGATGCCGTCGTCCCTCCTCTGCGATGCCCCCGTCGGGCAGACCGGCACGCACGGCGGATCCTCGCAGTGCATACACAGCACCGGCAAGCTGACC
>CAYZLS010000001.1:22203-30319 GCA_964479355.1 uncultured Wenzhouxiangellaceae bacterium
AGCGTTTCAAGAGTGGTCCTCCGCCTTGCTGACACGGACCGCGCGATCCGCCTCCAGTGACTGGACGACCTTGTCGATGTACGCCCACTCGTTCTTCAGGAGCCAATTGAACTTCTTTCCCTTGGCGGCCGGAGTGAACTTTGATTCATTTGCAAGACCGTTACAGACACCGACCACGCGTGGATGAATGATCTGAGATAATTTTGCCTTGTGCCGGATTGATACACCGTCCGGTGCTTCGATCACGATCTCATCGCCGTCGTTGATGCCCCTTTTCTTCGCGGCCTCGGGATTGATCAACGCCACGTCCACGACAACATCTTTCGCCAGTACGTCCTTGATCAAGGCGTTGGCCTCGCCGTAGGACTGCGCCGCAAGCGCGTGCTTGTAATACACGGCGGCCATATCAAATGTCTCATTTGACTCGCGGCATTGCGCGCATGGCTCCCAGTACGGCAGTGCTGACCACTCCGTATCCGGGTAGTCAATGTCATATTTCCTGGCCAACTCAGCGGTCTGACGGCCGTTCCTGACCACGGGCTCGTAATAGACGATAAAGCGACCAGCCTTGTGAAACTGCGACGAGTACCACTCTTGTAACTTGGAGGGCCAACTGATAAAGCCATTCGCCTTGAACCAGCCCAGTCCCTTGTCCTCACCCCAGTGTGAGCGGCAATATCGATCGACCATATCGGCCCAGGAGATGTCCTCTTCAGTCGGCTTAAACATCAAGTGTTCTTTCAACGCCATCACCGCATTCATGACCTGATTGAAGGCCGGGCGCCTGCCCACCCTGGTCAACAGGTCAATCAGGATTTCCGACTCGTCGCGACGCTCGTACGCGGGGGGAACCACCGGCTGCCTGAGATAGCATTCCCATGTGCCCGGATAGCCCATCTGTTGATACTGGTGCGCGTACGACTGAGGGATGGAAAGCCTCTCGAGATGCGTGGTGCCCGGCAAGACGAGGTCCGCCGCGGCATTGACCGAATCGTTCAGATAGTTGTGGATGCCCACAACGAAGCACTTTTTCATCGCCTCGAGGTGCAAATCAGGACTGTTGTGGTTATAGACCCAGTTGCCGCCGATCGCGAGGAAGAAAGTTCCCTCCGTATCAAAGTCGAGTCCAAACTGTTTCGGATTGGCAATTGCGCGGAATGCCAGCGGCGAGACGAACGGCATCGGATTGAGGTCCCGCAGACCAATTGAATCCGGTCGCCTGGGTTCCTCGATGGGATAGCCCTTGACCGGGCTCTTGAAGGGGCCCTGGTAAAAGTAGCCCGACTGAATTCCATCCGGACCCGGCTCGACGTCCCAGGAGTAGAAGCCGGGCTTGTAACCTTCAGACACCGCGCCTGCATAAACGATGCCCCCAACGGCCCCCGGCAGACCCAGCAGCTCACCCACTGTCATCAGTGCAAGCCAAGTTCCGTAGGCGTTATCGTGAGCGACGATCCCTCTACCACCGATGAGCGCGGCCGGACGATAGCGCAGCGTTTGCCCGTCGATCACTGTTGTTGCACCGACCTGGGCCGCATTGGCCAGTTCAGTGGTGAGGCGGCGAATCCTAGCTGCCGGTATGTCGGTGGCAGACTGGGCCTTCTCCGGCGTCCACTCTACAAGTGATCGCTTGAGGAGTTCGTATGCCGTGTGACAGGCGTGTCCATCTACGACATATGTGCCTTCAAGCGCTAAAGAGCCGAAATTCGCATCGTAGGGCTTGGGTAAGTCATCAGCCAGGTCATACATCATCGGCTTGCCGTCTTTATCGCGGACGTACAAACCGTCTTCGCCAATCAGATAGGGTAGGTTTGTGTCGTCAGCAAGGTATTCCCTGTCCACGATGTTCAGTTCGTGCACGAGAACATGCGCCATCGACATGAACAGAGCGCCGTCTGTGCCGGGAACAATCGGCACCCATTCGTCCGCTATCTCGGTTCCAAGCACTCCAACGGGATCAACCATGACCAGCTTAATGCCGCGGACGCGGGCTTCAGCCGCACGGATTTCGGAAATTCGGGTGCGATACGAGGATCCGGCGCCCATATTGATTCCCGCCTGCATCACGAAGTTCGTGTATTGCCAGTCGGCATTGTCGCTCATACTCTGCCGGGAGAAACCAAAAAAGTGCTCCGAGTTCCCGCAGTGCACCGAGGCGCCACTCAATACCGTCGTGCAGCCGGTAGCACCCGCGAACCCGTTCATAACGTGATTGATCGAGAAGAACGGCGTCACGCCCGCGTAGACAACGAGTTTGCGGGCGTCCTCTTCGATAACCTTGCCAAGCTTTTTGGAGGCGATGGCCATTGCCTCATCCCAGGAGATTCGCTTCCAACCAGGATCGGCGCCATGACCCTTCGGGTTCGTCCGAATCATCGGATAATTCACCCGATTCTTGTCGTCCTGAAACATCGGGGCGGTAACGCCTTTGCCGCAGACGATCCCCTTGTACTTCTCGCTGGCTGGATTTCCTTCGATCTTGACTACGACGCCATTGACGCGCCGCACAATGATTGGACATTGGCAAAGGCAGATTTCGCAAACCGAGGGAATCGTTACGTCTTCGAAGATCTCAACGTCCCCGCCGTGCTTGGCGCGATTACCGTTATTCATCAAATCCTCCTAATCTGTGGCTGTTTCGGCTCACTCTAACCCCATAGCCAGACCCTGACGCGCTCATGGCAAATAGCGCTTGCAACACCTAAGGTCGATCAGGAATGGAAGCAGATCGACCAATTCCGCGCCACTACTGAACAAAGTCCGTACTTAAACCGGTTTGGTCATGCCCGCCGCAATGCTGCACACAGCAGTAGTTTTTGAATACTATTCAAGTTCTGGAGGCATGTCAATTCAAGCCCCAAGCCGTCCATTTGTTGCATCGTCCGCTGCTCACATTTTCCTCATACTGTACGCCCGATCCGGTCACCCTCGTGAAACGCCTCCAGCGCTGATCGTGGCGCCACGACATCCCCTGCCAGGAAAACCGGCACGCGCGTCGCCATGACCTCGTACAAGCCCTTGTTCGGCCGTGGATTCACGCCGGCAACGATGAAGTCGAATTCCTCGATGCTCGTCTCCTTCGAGAAAACATGCCGGCAATGCGCCTTGCCATCCCGGAGGGCCTCGATCACGGTGCTGGCGCGCAACTCACAACCGAGTTCAGGCAGCAGGTTCAACAGATCGTTGAGATGAGTGAATCCCAGGTTCGCCCCGAAGTGCAGGAACGGTGTGACGACCGTCACCTTGCTGCCCCTCCGCGCAAGGCTCTCGACCACCAAGGCCGTTTCGTAGTTTCCCCTTCGGTCAACGAACAAAGAGCGCGTTCCCTGCATGTCGAATTTCATGCCGTCATAGAACCCCTCGGCAGCGGCGTCCGAGCTCAACACCGGGATCGAATCATCCGACTCGATCCCCAGATCCACCTCGGGCACCGAGCCGCTCGCGAAGATTACGGCCTGAGGATCAAACTGCTCAATGAACTCCTCGTCCACGACGGTTTGGGTCAACACCGGCACCTGCAGCACCTGCAACTCCTGCTCGAGCCAGGACGTGGACGCGAGCAGGTTCGCCGCGTGACCGAAATGCTCGACCAGGTTCAACCGCCCGCCCAGCCTGTGCGATGCCTCGGCCAGAGTGACCAGATGTCCACGGCGCGCCGCGAGTTCCGCTGCCTTCATGCCCGCCGGCCCGCCGCCCACGACCAGCACTCGTTTCGCCGCGGCCACCTTCGCCAGTGGTTTCAGCTTCCATTCATAACCCGTCTCCGGATTTTGGAAGCAAGTGATCGGGTAATCCACGGCGCGATCGATGCAACCCTGATTTGAGCCCGTGCACAGCCGGATGCGGTTGCCCTGACCTGATTGCAACTTACGCACCAGATCCGGATCGGCAATCTGCGCACGGGTCATCCCGACCAGGTCACAATCCCCGTCCTGCAGCGCCTGCTCCGCCAGGTCCGTTGTCGGGATCTTGCCCACGCCGATCACCGGAACCGCCGCCCCGATCGCTTCTCTGAGACCGCGGGTGAGCGGCAGAAACTCCCCGAACTTGTACCGATACGAGCCGATCGCGCGCGCATAGTGCGCACCGCCCGAACCCTCGGAATGATTCAAATAGTCAAACAGACCCTGGCCGATGAGCTTCGCTGCGATCTCGCATAAACGTTGGTGCCCAAGCCCGCCATCCTGCGGCCTGATGAAATCATCTGTACTGATCCTCAGGCCCATAACCGCGTCCGGGCCGATGGCCTCCCTGACACGATGTGCCAGGGTGGTCGCGAAGTGCAGATCCTTACCCCACTCATCCGTCCTCTTGTTCGCAAACGGGCTGAACGATTGCTGCAACAGATATCCATGTGTGCCGTGCAGCTCCACACCGTCAATGCCGTTTTCCACCGCTATAACGGCGGTATCCACGAATGATTGGATTACCTCCTCGATCTCGGCCCCGGTCATCTCGTGGGACACCTCGCCCTCTTCGGAAACCGTACCCGAAAATCCCCACAATGGCGTCAGGTCGTCCCGGCAGTTGGATTTGCCTTGCACGCCGAAATGGAACAACTGCGAGATGACCCTGGTGCCATGCCGATGCACGCGCGTGGACAGTTGGGCAAATTTCTTACTGATATCCAGGGGCTCGTAAAGGAAATGCCTGTGGTTCAGGCCCGACCGATGGACGTGCATGGCCGTGATGATCAAAAGGCCCGTCCCTCCCTGGGCCCGACGCTCCTGGTAGGCCATGTACTTCTCGCCATCAGTTCCCGGCTGAAAGAAATCCACCGAGACCGCGTGCGCCGTGGAAACCACCCGATTTTTCAGTTCAACGGGTCCCAGGGCAATGGGGGTCAACAACTTCATCTCGGCCCCGTATCCACAAAGCGCTTGCCGCTATTCATTGCAAACTCTCGATCTTCGGCTGTGTTGGCACATAACTACCCTCATCGTTAATATCAAATGCACTCATGGCGACTAGCGCTTGCAACATGAAAGGTCGTTCAGTCGCAGAGGCCGATCGGTTTTTTTGGGCCGTCGATGCACAATGGCCATTCTCAAAACTGGTTCGGTCATGCTCTTCGCAACACTGAACAGAGTAGCAGCTTTTGAAAAAGACTCAAAGGCATGCCCCTGTTGCTCGAGTCAAATGCCATCGCTGTCAGGCAAAGTGGACAATAACTGATTAACACACCCAGCGTACCGATACGATCATTTACAATTTCGTGATGGTTGAGGATCTTGACGGGGTAGGCACGCACATCACCATTTATCTCAAGGCCGATGATCCAGTCATCTTTATTTCAAGAACGTTGCGTTATTAGGTAACGTGAAGCGGGGTGAATCAATCGCAGGAATACCATCCTTCGGCGGTCCTCCTCGCACTATTTTCCGGGTATCGATTGTGCTGTTGGATACATCGAAACCGTCTTTGTTTGCAGCGTTGAGAATCGACGGCATGAATATCAGCAGGTAAACGCCAAATACGATAAGTGCAAACCGGACCGGCCAGCGAGCGACGCGGGATCTTACCCGGGTTACCGTCATAATTTTCATCATTGCCCCGATCATCGTAACTACCAGACCCGTCAATACAGAAAACCCTGACAAGTGTTTACGCTTTCCGGGCGAATCCAATCTAACCCGGATTATTTCAGTATCTATTTAGCGAATACCAAGAGAACAGAAAGGGCGGGCACCACACGTGTCCCTGGCAGCCTATGGGTACCCGCAACAGCTATTGGTCCAGTTTGAACACTCGGTTCGCATTCTCACTGAGAAACTTCGGCCACACTTCCTTTTTGAATGGTACGGCAGGCAGTTCCTTGAAAATTCGTTCAAGGGACAAGCCCATAGGGAAATAGCCGGCGTACATAATCTTACCTGCGCCTCTTGTGTTTGCAAAACGAACAATGTCCTCGGGGTAGTGCGCGGGTGCAAATGCGCTTGTCGAATAATAGAGATTCGGATACTTGAGCATCAGTTTGCATGCCATTGCAGTCCACGGCTCGCCCCCGTGCCGCATAACGATCTTCAGCTCAGGGAAGAACCAGCAAACCTCGTCGAGGAGTTCAACCTTTTGACACTCGAATGGCAGCCTTGGGCCTGGAATGCCAACACACACGCAGAACGGTAAGTCGAGCTCGACAAGCTTCGCGTAAATCGGGTACCACTTTTTATCGTTGATGGGAACCTGCGGGCAGGTACCCGAAGGGAACCCGGTCACAGCTTTCAGATTGAATTTCCGGTGGAGCCGCACGATTTTGCGCACCTCTTCCATGCCGCGATTCGGGTTTACGGTGAGTGAACTGAAGAAGCGTTCCGGGTACCGTTTCAGCGCTTCTATGTTGACGTCAATGGCTTCGTCAACATCGAGCATTGCGCGACGAATGTTGTATTTGTCCATCTCTGAAATCGTATATGCAATAAAGTCGTCCTGGTCAACAATCTCCGGAATGTTCTTGAACATGTACTGGGCGGGCATTTCAAAGAAGTCACGGCTTTCCTTGTCCATTAGCATTGGCTTGATGAATTCGTACCAGTGACTGTTATCCACGCCTGGAATATTAAGGCAGAGGTCGATGACGGGTATATTGTCAGGAATGGTCATTTAACAGATCCTTGAGGGCTTGCTTATCGATTTTAGTGTTCGGAAGTATTGGCAGAGTCTCCAAAATACGAATTGTTTTCGGAATCTTGTAGTTGGCGATCTGAAGACGTAAATAATCAATTAATTCACTTTCGGATATCCGGGCACCTTGGATTGGCGCAACAAAAGCGTAGCCTACTTCGCCGAAGCGTGCATCCGGAGCGCCAAGGACCGCGGCCATAGCTACCTTGGGGTGAGTACAAATCGCCAGCTCGATCTCGATCGGAAAAATGCTGTGGCCGCCGGATTTGAACATTTGTTTCATACGGTCAATCAGCTCAACATTTCCATCAGAACGTCTCAAACACAAGTCTCCTGTCCGCAAGAACCCATCGTCAGTAAATGCGTCCCGCGTTGCTTCTGCGTTATTGAAATATCCCGAAAAAACCCAGTCGAACTTCGCTTGAAGCTCTCCCACCTCCCCCGCTGTCAACTCGTCGCCAGTAGCCGGGTCGACAATGCGGATTGTCACTCCCTCAAGGGGTTTGCCAAGGGTGTTGGCCATCACATCCAGTGAAGCACCGGGCAATGACCGCAACACATACCCACAGCTTTCCGTTTGTGCATACACGGACGCAATATAGGCGTTCATTGATTGGAATTTCTGTAGTGTTGACTCACTGGTCCGTGAGCCGCCGTGAATCAGGACCCTGCAAGCCCGCAACCTGTCAATGGTGAATCCAGGTAGTTCGGTGAGCATCGTAAATGTCGTTTGATTGTGCCCGGCGAAAGTCACACCCTCACGTTCTTCAATCTCAACGATGTTTTCAATCGAGAATTTCTTCAAGAATATAATCGTGCCGCCGTAACAAAATACATTCATACACAAGGCGCTGAGCCCACCGATGTGGTTTATGGGCCAGGGCATTATCGCCTTGGCCAACGCTGCTCCAATCCACCCAATTGACGCGGCGGCGCATCTGAGCATTGCGCCGTGGCTCAACATCGCGCCCTTTGGTTTGCCGGTGGACCCGGATGTGTAAACGATGACCGCAATGTCATCATCTCTAACAGCATCTCTTGCGAGTCGGTAGTCGTCGTCGCTAACTGACTCGCCGCGCTTTAATAGTGCCGCATGGCGTCGCTGCAATTGGAGATCTGCACCACCAAACGCCACGATGTCCGGTTCGCAGCTAAATTCTGGGGCACGTGCAATATCTTGTATTTCCTGACAATAATCTCGCTCCTCAAAGGGTGAATAAACAAGCAGGACTTTCGGTTGCAAATCCTCGAGCCTTACCTGGTACTCGTGCTTTCGGTAGCGAGGGTTTAGTCCCGACCAAATAGCGCCAATCGCCGTGGTTGCCAAAAACCCGATCCAGAATTCCATGCTTGGGGGCGCGAGTGTTACTACCCTGTCGCCCTTTTGCACTCCACTTGCAAGAAGGCCCCTGGCCAATTGATCTACATGGCCCGCTAACTGTCCATAGGTCAGCTGGACGTCGTTGGCCGTTGCAGCGATCGAATCAGATGCGGT
>CAYZLS010000002.1:0-17710 GCA_964479355.1 uncultured Wenzhouxiangellaceae bacterium
CGGGTAACGTGATTCCATTGGCTGTACTATATCAATGAATGGAATAAATCAGAGATTCCTTAGGGGTTTGAGCATTGAAAAACACGGCCAGTAAAAAAATGACCATTACTGCAGTTACTGAGCATACCGTTGAGGTCATTACCAACTCAGGCGAGGGTGCACAAAAGTGTGCGCAGATCTTTGGTCAAACCTGCGCTAAGATGGGCAATGGTGTCTGGACCGTAGAGATTATTCCTGCTGAGATCGAGCCACCAGAGCACACCGTTACCAGTACCTCGGGCAATATCGTTCGGTTTGGCACCGATAAAGTAAGCAACTGGGGTGATCAGTCAAAGCTGGCCATCGCGTTTAATGAGCAGGTCTGCCTGTCACGCCACCGGCTTGATTCATTTGCTGATGATTGCATCATTCTGCATGAAAGCATGTGGAGCAAGCATGAAGATGAAGCCATTCGCTCTGCCTACGCAACCGCGATGGAAGAGATGTCCACAAAAAACTACCGGTTTATCGAAGTACCCATTGAGGAGGAAACGCTTAAAGTGGTGGACAATGCGCAGCATGGCAAGAACATGTTTGCGCTGGGGCTACTGACCGAGATTTATCAACGCGACCTCGCGATTATTGAACTACAGATTGCGCATATCTTCCGGCATAAGCCGGCTAGGGTCACAGAACTGAATGTGGAACTGGTCAAAAATGGAATTGCTTGGGCGCGTGAGAACCTGGATTTCCAGTTTAAAATTGAATCAGTAGCAACACCTGAAACGCGAGTGGTCATGAACGGTAACCAGGCCTGTGCGCTGGGTGCAATTGCAGCGGGTATGGAAATTTGTGCGATGTATCCCATCACCCCGGCAACTTCGGTTTCGCATGAGCTTTCTGACATTTTTGAAAACTATGGTGGCATGGTGCACCAAGCGGAAGATGAAATCGCCGCAGCAGGTGTAGCACTCGGGGCGTCTTATGGCGGCAAGGTGGCTTTGACCGTAACCTCCGGGCCGGGCCTGGCGCTCAAGACGGAGTTTCTGGCGCTGGCCATCATGGTTGAAATTCCACTGGTTGTTCTGAATGTCCAGCGTGGCGGCCCGTCAACCGGTTTACCCACAAAAGTCGAGCAGTCTGATTTGTTGGCGGCACTTTATGCCCAGCCCGGTGATGCGCCGCGCGTAGTGATAGCGCCGCGAACGATCGAAGAATGTTTTCATTCCATGATTACGGCCCGCCGAATCGCAGAGACTTTCCGTTGCGTGGTCATCATCTTGACAGATGCCAATCTGGCCTCCGGGGTGCAGCAGTTTACCCGCCCAGAAATTGACCCACGCTGGCAGCAGGATCCGGTTGATATTGCGCCTTTGCCGGTGGGTTTGCGTCCTTATGACTGGGATTCTAAAACAGGCATGTCCAAGCGCATTGTCCCTGGCACTCCGGGTGGTCAGCACACCGTGACGGGATTGGCTCACGATGAAGACAGCCGGGTTTCCTACGACCCCGAGAGCAATGAGCGTGGCTGCAAAATGCGTAGCCGCAAATTGGCTGTGTTTCAATCCACATTGATACCTCCGACAGTATTTGGCGACGAAAAAGGTGATCTTCTGGTCGTTGGATGGGGCTCAACGCAGGGCGCCATTGAAGAAGCCGTGGAACGGGCCCGTGCCCAGGGCAAGCAGGTTTCTTCCTGCCAGCTGACTTTCCTTTCTCCTCTGGAGCCGGGATTGAAAGAGATATTCGCTCGCTTTAAGCAAGTCATGACGGTGGAAATTAATTACTCCGATAAAGTGGGTGATCCATACATCACCGCCGAGACGCGCCGCTATGGACAGCTTGCCTGGCTACTGCGTGCACACACACTGGTTGATCTTGATTGCTGGACGAGTTGCCCGGGGCAGCCGTTGAGGCCGAAAGATATTTATCAGGCCATTGTTGAAAATCTTGAGCAAGGAGTTTCCAAATGAGTGGCGTTGCAATTTCTCTGCTGGATGTTGATTACAATGAGGCGGTATGTCTTGAGGTGGATGATTATCAGACCCGCGCTGGCAAGTGGTGTGCCGGTTGTGGTGACTTTGGCGCCTTAAATGCAATCAAGCGTTTATTGGCAAAAGAGCAGCTTCAGCCCGAGAAGATGGTCTTTGTATCCGGAATCGGTTGTTCCAGCCGTTTCCCCCATTACGTCAATGCCTACGGTTTTCACGGCATTCATGGCCGGGCGCTGACGATCGCCACCGGTTTGAAACTGGCCCGGCCCGAACTGAATGTTTTTGTGGTGATGGGTGATGGCGATTGCACTTCCATCGGCGCCGGACACTGGATTCATGCCACGCGTTACAATCCGAACCTGACCGTTTTGCTACTGGATAATAACATTTACGGCTTGACCAAAAACCAGACCTCACCGACTACTCCGATGGGCTATGTCTCTAACTCTTCACCACGTGGGTCGGTGCTACCGGCGCTAAATCCACTTCAGGCAACACTGGGTGTTTCGAATGCTTCGTTCGTAGCGCAAACTGCTGACTGGGTGCCGGCGCATCTATATGCGACCTTGCAGGCGGCCTATGTGCACAAAGGTTTCTCCTTTGTACGGGTCTTACAACGATGTCCCAAGTTTACGCCGGATGTATTTGCGGACGCGATCAAGAACCCGGACCTTACTGAGCTACTGGTACATCCAGATGGTGTGGATGCTCCGGGTCTGGGGAAGCTTTTCAAAGCGCGGCGTGAGCATGATCCAAAAGACCTGAATGAAGCGCGGGTTCTGGCAGAACGTACCGACTTGTTACGTTTGGGTGTTTTTTTCCACGACGCCAGTTTCCCTGTTTATGACGAAATCCAGGCTGTAAGTCCGGTCTCAGCAGAAGAGAAAATTCAAAGGCTGGGAAAGGAGTTTGATCGCTATGCCGTCTGAGGAACGCAAGGGCCTTACCCTGGATGCGATTAGTCCGCGTAGCGAGCTGTTTCGTTCAGCTTTGGCGGTTACTGCCAACCAGGTTAGGGGCATGTTGGCAGGCTCAGGTGATGCTGAAAATGATCAGGCTGCCGCTTTGGGCCTATTTGCACAGGGTAAGGTAGATGTTGATCGCTTTGCTTCATTTGCTCCCAGGGCTGTACGCCTTGAGGCCGCAGTTGAAGCCCCGGTGCGAGCTGCGCAGCAGGTATTGAATTCCCTGCTTGGCGCAGGAGATGACCTTTATATGTTAAGGCTTAAACCGGGCAAAGACTTGGCCTGCAAAGTCAGCACCAGGCTTGCAATGATTGGCCGCGCGTTCGCCGCAGCAAGAGTGGTCGAGTTCGCGAGGCGCGGTGAATACCGGGAAAAAGAGCATGCCCAGATGCTGGAAAAATTCCCATTTTCCCGGTGGAGCAGTGCAGAGCGTGCATTGGCGCCTGCGCTGGTGATCGAGTTGTCTGGTGCTGATTTTCAGCCTACGGCAATCATTCCTTATCTCGATGCCAACACAAAATATGTCTTTAACGTGCTGGGTGATGCCCCGGCAGCGGGCCTGGCTCGGTTGATCTCTACTGGCGTGTTTGTCCAGCAAGAAATCGCCAATACAGCGCTGGAAGCCTTTTCTGAATTTGATGGAATGGCGGTGGCGGCCTTGCTGCCCGAAACAGCAGTGAGCTTTATCCATGACCCGTCGGCCGGCACGCATACCAATGAGTGTTTTAGCTCGCTGCACTTCCCCAAGGAGGTAAAAAAGCGTGCTATCGGTGGTATCAGCGTAGCTCAGCAAGCGGAGGATTATGCTTGGCTGGAAAGCCTGTCAATGGTGCCCGTAGCGACCGGGGATGCAGCATCAGATCCAGCAGGCAAGCTTTCAGCCTGGCTGTTGAGCCAAACAAATTTATCTGCCTAGTGCGGATATTTGATTAAGGCGGGCCATGAGCGGTAACCCCATTTTGGATTCAGCATTGATCCTCGGTAGCGTGGGGCTGTGCTTTGGTTTCCTGATTGCATTGGTCAACAAAAAATTCAAACTATGGGAAGACCCCCGTATCGATGCTGTGGAAGTATTATTGCCGAGCACGAATTGCGGGGCTTGTGGTGTGCCAGGATGCCGCGCGTTTGCTGAAGCGGTGGTTGCAGCAATTTCGCAGCCATCGAGTTGCACGGTGATAGGCGCTGAAGATATTGCTGATATTGCCAGCTATCTGGGTGTGGATGCCGGTGCAGCGAAGAAACGTGTTGCGCGTTTGCTGTGCGCAGGTGGTACAAAAGAATCGGTCCAAAATACGCAATATTCCGGGTTTAATACCTGTAAGGCTGCGGCGGCAGTGGCCGGGGGCGGCAAAGGCTGTACCTGGGGGTGTCTGAGCTTGGCTGATTGTGAAATGTCGTGCCTGCTCGATGCAATTTATATGAATGATAACGGCCTGCCGGTGGTTATTCCCGAGCTTTGCACGGCCTGCGATGACTGTGTCCAGGCCTGTCCCAAAGATCTTTTTGTATTGATGCCCATGGAGCAAAAGCTTATCGTGCAATGTGCGAACTTGCTGCACGGCGATGCCGCGGAAGACCTGTGTGAGGTGGCTTGCAATGCCTGCAATAAATGTGTTGCTGACGCAGAGCCCGGCGTAATAACAATGCAGGATAATTTGGCTGTCATAAATTATGCTTTGAATGAACTGGCTGGCCCGCAAGCGGTTTCACGCTGTCCGACACAGGCGATTGTTTGGCTTGAAGGACAACAATTTGCTAAGGACTCGTTTGAATTGGAGAAAAAAGTCGGATGAAACAGGACAAGACCCAGGCCAAATACCCCGGGGTGTTTAAAACCGAGGATGGCAGCGTGGCCGTTGTTGCCATGGAAACGGCTGCCAGTGAGGCGGCGGGTGCTTATCCGATTACGCCTTCCACACAAATGGGTGAAGGCTGGGCGGCAGCCGTTGCCAGAGGCGACAGGAACGTGAACGGACGCAGCCTGATTTTCTTTGAGCCTGAAGGGGAACACGCCGCGGCCGGGGTAACGGCCGGTATGAGTATGGTGGGTTTACGTTCAACCAATTTTTCCAGTGGCCAGGGCATTGCCTACATGCACGAGTCGCTTTACGCAGCGGTAGGCAAACGGCTTACCTATGTCCTGAATGTCGCCTGTCGCGCGATGACCAAGCACTCGCTCAATGTACACGCCGGACATGATGATTATCATGCGGTGGATGACACCGGCTTTTTCCAGTTATTCGCCAAAGATGTGCAAAGCGTTGCTGACCTAAACCTGATCACCCACCGCATTGCCGAGCTTTCACTTAATCCGGGGCTCTGTGCCCAGGATGGTTTCCTGACAAGTCATGTGATTGAGTCATTTTATGAGCCTGAACGTGAGTTAATCCAAGAATACCTAGGTGACCCGGCAGATATGATTGATTCGCCAACCGGTGCGCAAAGGGCAGTATTTGGTGAGCGGCGCCGGCGGATTCCCGAGCTGTATAATTTTGACTACCCCGCCATGTTGGGGGTGGTGCAAAACCAAGAGAGCTATGCTCAGGGTGTGGCGGCTCAGCGGCCGTTTTATTTTGATCATATCCAGCAGTTAACGGACCAGGCTTTTGCGGAATACGCAGCGCTTACAGGGCGCCAATACGCACGTGTTTTAGGCTATCGGCTCGAAGATTCAGAGTATATCATCGTCGGACAGGGCTCGGTGATTTGCAATGCCGAGGTGGTGGCGGATCATCTGCGCGAACAACGGGGACTGAAAGTCGCTGTGCTCGACCTGGTGATGTTCCGCCCGTTCCCGGCGGATTTGATTACCCGGATGCTGGCAGGCAAAAAAGGCGTGCTGGTGCTTGAACGCACCGATCAGCCGCTGGCGGTGGAATTGCCCATGCTGCGTGAAATTCGCTCCGCCATGGCCCAAGCAGTTGAAAACGGCCGGGCTGGAAATGGCGCGGTTGTTAATCGCCCTTACGCCGGGTTGGCGGCGTTGAGTGCCAATGAAATACCCGATTTTTATTCAGGTTGCTTCGGCCTCGGCAGCCGGGATTTACAGCCGGGGGATATCATTGCAGCTGTCGAGAATATGCTCGAGGGAGGGCGTAAACAGCGCCAATTTTACCTGGGTATAGATTTTATCCGGAAAAATACGCCGCTTCCCAAAATGCAAATCTGGCAGGAAAAGATTCTTGCTGATTATCCCCATGTAGCAGATCTGGCCTTACCCTCAGCAGGCGAGTTAAACCTGTTTCCGGAAGATTCACTTGAGCTTCGCATCCATTCGGTGGGTGGCTGGGGTGCCATCACCATGGGTAAAAACCTGGTGATGACCGCGGCCGAATTGCTGGGACTGCACATCAAGGCCAACCCGAAATATGGTTCTGAGAAAAAAGGCCAGCCCACGACATTTTTTGCAATGTTATCCGCGCAGCCGTTGCGCTTAAATTGCGAGCTCAAACATGTCAGTGTGGCGCTCTCCCCCGACCCGAATGTCTTTTTGCATTCCAACCCACTGGCGGGTTTGTGTGATGGGGGTGTATTTATAATTCAGAGTGAACTCGGTGGTGAAGAACTGTGGAACAGCTTCCCGAAAACTGCGCAGCAGACCATTCGCCGCAAGCAACTCAAGGTTTATTCAGTAGACGGCTTTAATATTGCACTTTCAGAAGCATCCAAGGCTGAGCTGCGTTTCCGCATGCAGGGTGTCGCCTTTATGGGTGCCTTCTTTAGGGCCGCGCCACTAATGGAGCAGCACGGCCTTTCCCGCGAGCGCCTGTTCGAAGGAATCCATAAACAGCTAAGCAAGAAATTCGGACATCTAGGCCAGGGTGTGGTGGAAGATAACATCCGTGTGATTACCCGTGGTTTTGACGAACTTGAGGCGCTGGACCCCGAAGGCTACGGCGATCAGGGCCACGAAGAATTGCTGCCCCTGATCCCCCACGCAATGGCCGGGATCAATGCGACTGTGGGGCTGGGTAACCAGGGTGATTTCTGGAACCAGGTGTGCGTCCACTACAAAACCGGCCAGGATGTCATCGCTGACCCCTTCACGGCTATCGGTGCCATACCGGCAGCCACCTCCAGCATGCGCGATATGTCTGCAGTACGATTTAATGTACCTGATTTCATTGCAGAAAAATGCACTGGTTGCAGTAAATGCTGGACTCAATGTCCCGACTCGGCTATCCCGGGCGTGGTCAACACGATAGAGGAAATTCTTGACGCCGCAGTCAGGACCATTGCCACCTCGCAACAGCCGCTGACCCGTTTTTCCCAGACTATCAAGCATCTCGGCAGGGAATCGCGTAAATTGATCGCGAGCGGTACCTTCAAGAATTATGCAACGGTGCTGGCACAGGCATACGAGACGATTGCCGGGAAATCCAATTGGACTGCTGAACGGCGCGCCGAAATCGATGCTGAATATAACCTGGTTTTTGCGGCCCTAGCCGATTTTCCGCTGGCTAAAACCACGCCATTCTTCGATTTGCCGGAGAGCAAGAAAAAGGGCACGGGCGGTTTGCTTTCGATAACCATCAACCCGGAAACCTGCAAAGGCTGTGATATTTGCGTGGTTGTTTGTGCAGATGGCGCCCTGAAAAGTGTGCGCCAGACCGATGAACTGCAGGCAACCCTGACTTCCAATTGGGAGCTATGGAAAAACCTGCCGGAAACGGATGATCAATACATCAAGATATCCAGTCTTGATGAGGGTATTGGAGTCATGTCGTCGTTGCTGCTCAAGCAAAGCAATTATCTTTCGATGGTCGGTGGTGATGGTGCGTGCATGGGTTGCGGTGAGAAAACCACGATTCACCTGCTGCTTTCCACGGTGAATGCGTTTATGGCCCCACGCGTAGAGCAGCATGTAAAAGACCTCGGTCGTTTGATTACCGAACTGGATGAGCAGGCCCATCAATTGCTGATTGCAAATACTGAGCTGGCAGATGTCCCGGTAGATGCGGATGCCATGTCGGTAAGCATTACCGGCGAAAGGAAAGAAACCGTACTGCTGATTCGTGATTGCATTGAGCAATTAAAGGATCTCAAGTGGCGTTACGAGGAAGGCCCCAGCGGTCGGGGTCGTGCCCATCTCGGCTTTACGAACTCCACCGGTTGCAGTTCGGTGTGGGGCTCATCGTACCCCTACAACCCCTACCCATTTCCATGGGTTAATCATCTGTTCCAGGACGCGCCCTCGGTCGCGGTGGGTATTTTTGAGGGTCATATGCGTAAAATGGCGGACGGTTTTATTACCGTGCGCCGGGCTGAAAAATTATTGTCAGGCGTGTATGAAGCCGCAACCGATGAAAAGTTTTTCTCAAATTTTGAGTGGCAGCAGTTTACCGATGATGAATTTACCCTGTGTCCACCGCTGTTTGCGGTCGGTGGTGACGGTGCCATGATGGACATTGGCTTTCAGAACCTGTCGCGCGTTATGGCATCGAATAAGCCGATCCGGGTGGTGATGGTCGACACCCAGGTATATTCCAATACGGGCGGCCAAGCCTGCACGTCGGGCTTTACGGCGCAGGTGTCCGATATGGCCGAATATGGCCTTGAGCAACATGGCAAGGAAGAAGTCCGTAAAGAGTTGGCCCTGATTGCAATGGCGCACCGGGGTGTTTTTGTAATGCAGTCTTCCCAGGCAACGCCGTCTCATCTGATTCAGAATGTATTAAAAGGACTACAGGCACGGTGTCCGTCATTGTTTATCATGAACACACCCTGCCCGCCGGAGTGGGGTATTGCCGATTTTGGTGCGCCCGATGCGGCCCGACTCGCACTGGAAAGCCGGGCAGTGCCAAATATTGTCTATGACCCGGATCAGGGCACAACTTTTTCAGAATGCCTTGACCTTGAGAGTAACCCCTCTCCGCTGGAGACCTGGACGAGCTATGAGTTGTGCTGTGTCGATGCGCAGGGCGAAGAGCAGAAAATGACATTGCCGGTTACGATCGCTGACTGGGCACTGGGTGAGGCACGCTTCCGGAGACATTATAAAAAGGTCGGGGACGATGACGAGTTGATGCCATTCCATGAATACATGGCCATCGATGAGGATGAGCGTGAGGGCGAAACTCCGTACATTTATACCGTCGATGCCAATCGGCACCTGAGTCGGATGTCGGTATCAGATGAGATCGTAAAGCTTACTGAAGAAAGGTTGGCGCACTGGGCCCAGTTAAAAGAGCTGGCCGGCATCGATGTATCAGAAAATATACGTGAAGCAGTTACGGCGGGCTTCAGTGAGGAGCTCGACGCCAAACTGGCTGCGCTCAAAGCAAAATACAAAGCCAAAATTACCCGGCTTACGACCCAGTACCCGCAGTTAATCGCAAGGCGGCTTGCCGAGGGCCTGTTGTGGGCCAATGCCGGCGACACCGTGGCGCAGTTACTCGAAAAAGCTGAGAATTGGGAAGGCCCGGCGTTTACCGCCCCGGATTCCATCGAACAGGGAGGCTTTCCTGCGGTGGAAACTGATTCAGCTGCCCCTGCTGAGGCTCCAGCCACGGTAGTGGAGGCTGAAGCGGCTGCTGATGTCGATGCCGATGTCGATGATGGGGACGATGCCATGGGTAACGAGCCTTATATCGATACCATCCGGTGTACTTCCTGTGACGATTGTTTGAAGATTAACACCGACGTGTTTGTCTATAACGACGAACAGCAAGCAATGATTAACAATCCCGGGTCAGCGACCTACAAGCAACTCGTCATGGCAGCTGAACTTTGTCCGGCAGAATGCATTCACCCGGGTGACCCGTTGAACCCCAAGGAGAAAGGCCTGGAGAAGTTACTCAAACGGGCCGAACCTTTTAATTGACCAATATGTTTGCCAGCTTCAAACACGGTGTTCATCCGCCCCAGCACAAGGCAATCACCGCCGGGATTACCTCCCGGCGATTGCCGTTTCAGAGTGAGATTATTCTGCCCTTGTCGCAACACATTGGCACGCCGGCGGAAGCTTTGGTACAACCGGGTGACCGGGTTGAGCGCGGCGACATTATCGCGCAGGCGGCGGGTTTTGTTTCCTCATCCGTGCACGCATCTGCTTCGGGCACGGTAACTTCTATCGAACTCTGGCCACACCCTGGCGGCACCATGGTGTCGTCCATTCGCATTGCGGTGGACCCGGACTCATCCCAGATGCAACGACCACGTGTTGTCCCGCGCTGGGAGGAGGTCAGGGATGAAGACCTGTCCACGGAAATCGGCAAGGCCGGTATTGTGGGTCTGGGTGGTGCTGCCTTTCCATCGCACGTCAAACTTAGCCCGCTGAAAGATCAGCCGATTGATTTATTGCTGGTCAATGGCTGCGAGTGTGAGCCTTATCTGACCTCGGATCATCGTACGATGCTCGAGCATCCTGAGAAAGTATACCTGGGTATCCGCATAGCTCTGAAGGCGCTGGGTATCAGCCGGGCAGTCATTGGAATCGAGGCCAATAAACCCGATGCCATCGAAATGATGCGCAAGTATGCGCCTGTCGATCTCGATGTCAGCGTTCAGGCTTTGCAGGTGAAGTATCCGCAGGGTGCTGAGAAAATGTTGATCAAAGCAGTTACGGGTCGTGAAGTGCCCTCAGGTGCCTTACCGGGTTCGATTGGGGTGCTGGTGCAAAATGTGGCCACTGCAGCCAATGTAGCTGCGGTGTTCACGACTGGGCAACCATTGATAGAAAGGATTATTACGGTGACAGGCCGGGGTATTCACAAGCCTGGCAACTGGTTAATACCCTTTGGCACAAGGCTTCGCGATGTGATCAAACATTGTGGCGGTTTGACCGATGATGCAGCCGAAATAATCTTTGGTGGTCCGATGATGGGTCTAGGTCAGGCCAGTCTTGATGTGCCGATATTAAAAGCGACAGGCGGTATCCTGATCCTTGCTAGGCATGAGTGTAAACAACAGGAGATACTGCCTTGTATCCGTTGCGGGAAGTGTCTTGAGGCCTGTCCGGTCTTTTTAAATCCGCAAATGATGGGGGCCCTGGCCAGGGCTGAGCGTTTTGAGGAACTGGAAGCAGATGCAAACCTGCGTGATTGCATGCTGTGTGGGTGTTGTTCTTATGTCTGCCCGTCCAATATTCCTTTATCCCAGTTGTTTGCGCTGGCCAGAACCCAACTCAGAAGACTGGCATCGTGATCAACAACCCAAGTGAAATATGAATACGGGCATTAAATTAACCGCCTCACCACATGTTCGGGAAGCCGAATCCACCGGCAGGATCATGTGGTCGGTGGTCATGAGTCTAGTGCCGGTGGTGGCCGGCTCAATTTACTGGTTTGGACCCAGTGCGATCCTGGTGTTGCTTGCCAGCGCGGCCGGCTGTTTGCTGACAGAGCGATTGTTTGGCTCCCGACCGGGTTCTCTTGCTGATGGGTCAGCGATGATCACTGGTCTGTTGTTGGGTTTAACACTGCCCCCGGGTTTTCCCCTGTGGATGGCATTTTTGGGTGGCGCGTTTGGGCTGGTATTTGGCAAAATAATTTTTGGTGGCCTGGGGCAGAATGTTTTTAATCCGGCTTTGGTTGGGCGCGCTTTTCTACAGGCAGCCTTTCCGGTGGCAATTACGACCTGGCCGGAAAAGACACAGCACTGGTGGTCATTACAAGGGGATAATTTTGCCTTGCTGTTTATGAGTCCGGTCGTGGATGCCGCTACCGGTGCCACGCCACTGGGGAACCTGAAATTTGCTGATGAGCCAGTGGTAACTCCGTTGGTTGATTTATTTTTTGGCACGACCGGGGGTTCGCTGGGAGAGACTTCGGCGTTTTTCATTTTGATCGGCGGTATCTACCTTGCGGTGCGGGGCCATTTGAACTGGCATATTCCGGTCAGTATTTTTGTTACCACTTTTTTTGTTTCCGGTCTGTTTTTTGCTCTGGGTGTTTCTCAGTTTACACCCCTGTTCATGCTTTTTTCCGGCGGTATGATGCTCGGTGCGTTCTATATGGCCACTGACATGGTGACCTCGCCGTTGACTAATAAGGGCTGTTGGTTGTTTGGTTTCGGGATTGGTTTCCTGGTCGTAGTGATTCGAATTTGGGGTGGCCTGCCCGAGGGCATGATGTATGCGATTTTGTTGATGAATGCCCTGGTTCCATTCATTAACCGGGTAAGTCAACCACGTTTGTTCGGGACCCAACCTAAGCAACAGGAGCGCAGGCCGTGACTCAAAAAGAGCATAGCCAGGAATCTTCTGGGTCTGTGCCAGCACAGGCGCCGGTTGAAAAGGAGGTTTCAGCCTTCCGGCTGGTTGCTACCCTGGCGCTGGCCGGGGCCCTGGCGGGCCTGTTGATTGTGTTGGTAAATCAGCACACCAAGCCCATCATTGACCAATACAAAGCTGAGCAACTGCAAAAAGCAGTCTATGAAGTGCTGCCGGGTTCTGTGCGCTATAACACATTTTATTTAGTTGACCTCTCGCTCACCCCAACACTCCCCCCGGCTGCCAAACAGAGTGATTTTAAACGGGTCTATGTTGGTTACGATGCAGAGGGTCAGGTTAGAGGTGTGGCTGTTTCGCGGGGCGAGGCAGGCTTTCAGGATGTGGTGCAGATCATCTTTGGTTTTGATCCGGTGACCTCCAGGCTGAGGGGTATGAAGGTGCTCGAGAGCAAGGAAACACCAGGTCTGGGTGACAAGATTTTTAAAGACCAGGCATTCGTGGCACAATTTTTTGCTGCTCCGCAAACACCGCTTAAAGGGGTCAAGGCGGGCGCAGGTAAGGGCCGACCGGGCGAGATTGATACCATTACCGGGGCAACTATTTCCTCCAAAGCAGTGATTAATATCATTAACCATGGCATAGAAGAATGGATGCTTGTACTGGCTAAGGGAATTCCAGGTGCGCCCATCAGCACGCTGGATGATAAGGTGGAGCAATGAGAAAAACCAGCCCGTCCCAGGACTTGATGCGCGGCATCTGGGAAGAGAATCCTGTACTGATACAAATGCTGGGTTTATGCCCGGCGCTGGCGGTGACCAACAGCGTGAAAAATGCCCTGGCAATGGGGGCAGCCACTTTTTTCGTGATCTGCTGTTCAAGTGTGCTGGTTTCAAGCTGCAAGCGATTCACCCCCAGCGAAGTTCGCATTTCTGCCTACATCCTGGTGATTGCCACCTTTGTGACCCTGGCTGACATGTTCTTGCAGGCTTACGTGCCGGCACAGCACAAAGAACTGGGTGCGTTTATCGCCCTGATTGTGGTCAATTGCATGATTCTGGGTCGGCAGGAAGCTTTTTCTGCCAAAAATAATGTTTGGCGTTCCTTGTTCGATGCGGTGGGAACCGGTGTCGGCTTTGCCATTGCATTGCTCATGATGGGTGGTTTTCGGGAGATCCTGGGCACCGGAAGCTTACTGGAGTATTCCCTGTTTGGTCCTGGCTTTGAGCCCTGGGTCGTGATGGTGCTGCCGGCCGGTGGTTTTCTGACCCTGGGTTTTATATTGTTGGCAATGGGCTATTTCGAACAACGCAAGAAAGTGCAGGGATCCGCAACAGCTCAGGCTGCATTGACTGAGGAGAATCCACGATGAGCGACCAGACGCTTTTTTCTATTTTCTTCTCGGCCATGATTGTGAATAACTTTACCCTGGCAATGTTCCTGGGTCTGTGCCCATTTATGGGTGTCTCAGCTCGGGTAGAAACGGCGTTGCGGATGGGGTTGGCTAATATTTTTGTGCTGGTGCTGACATCGTTAAGTGTATGGGTGCTCAATACCTTCATCCTGGGATCAGCGCCGTATCTGCGCATCATCTCCTTTATTATTGTGGTTGCATCCCTGGTACAGATCGTTGAGATAGTGGTTAAGAAACTTGCCCCGGTCTTGTTTCGGCAACTCGGGATTTTTCTGCCTTTAATGACAACCAACTGTGCCATTTTCGGCCTGGCAATTTTTCAGACCAACCGGGGCTATGGGTTTTTACAGGGGCTCACCTTTGCAGTGGGCGCAGGCCTGGGCCTCACCTTGGCGCTGGTGTTGATGGCCTCAATTCGTGAAACGGTTGAATTATCGGATGTGCCAGGAATCGCAAAGGGAACCGGCCTCGTGTTGATTATAGCCGGTACACTGTCGCTTGCGTTTATGGGCTTTGCCGGGATGTTGTAAGGAGTCATATTGTGAAAGACTATTTTGCAGCCCTGATTTTTTTGATTGTACTGTTTGTAGGGTTTGGCCTTAGCCAGCGCCGCAGACAGGGCGGTGTGGGTTGTTCTGGCTGTACTGACTGTGCGGATAAGTCCGAGTGTAAAAAAGGTTGAATCGTTCCCGCATCACGTTCTTGGCTGTCTGTCTGTTGTTGCTGGCTGCCTGTCAGCAAGAGCAAGAGCAAGAGCACAGCGCCAGCTTTCTTGTGTTTGGCACCATCGTCGAAGTGAAACTCTGGGGTGTTTCGGACGAGCAGAGTGAGCAATCGTTCGGGGAACTACAGCAGATGTTCCAGGGTATGCACCGTGACTGGCATGCCTGGGAACCGGGCCGGCTGACGCAGATCAATCTCGATTTAGCCACTGGGCAGGTGGCCACCGCTGATGATGATATTGTTGCAATGCTGCAGCAGTCACAAGTGCTTGAGCAAGAAACCGGTGGCCGTTTTAATCCGGCGATCGGGGCATTAATCAGGCTGTGGGGATTTCATACTTCCGACTATCCGATTATTGGCCCAGCCCCTGCACAGACCCAAATCAGCGCAATACTTGAGCAGCAGCCTTCGAGCCAGGACATTCATATCGACGGCTTGCAACTGCGCTCTGGCAACCGCGCCGTGCAACTGGACTTTGGGGGTATCGCCAAGGGTTATGCCGTAGATCTGGCCATTGCGCGGCTGCGGGAATTGGGTATCACAAGCGCTATTGTGAATGCGGGTGGCGATTTGCGTGCGATGGGGCAGCATGGGAAAAGGCTCTGGCGGGTAGCGATCAGGAATCCTGGCGGTGGCAATATTGGCACGCTGGAGGTGCGTGGTGATGAAGCGGTATTTACCTCCGGAAACTATGAACGCTACCGTCAGGACCAGCAGACGCGTTATCCGCACATCCTCGATCCACGCACCGGTTGGCCGGCGCAGGACATCGCCTCGGTCACAGTCATTGCCGCCGAAGGTTTGTTAGCCGATGCTGCGGCAACGGCATTGGTGGTGGCCGGTCTTGATGGCTGGCCCACGGTGGCCCGGGCGCTTGCTTTGCATAAGGTGGCAGTTGTGGATGGTTCAGGTACCGTGTTCCTGACAGCGGCAATGGAAAACAGAATACAGCTTGACGGGGAAGTACAACGCGTGGTGGTACCGGTCGGTGCAACACTTTTACCCTGACACTACACCCCCGCAGTTCGTTTAGTGTTTCATAACACTGCGAACAAATTGCCAGCAATCTTCAAACCGGTTGTAAAGCGGTGCCGGTGCCACGCGGATGATATCGGGTTCGCGCCAGTCGGTGATGATGCCTGCAGCGGTTAGATGGTCAAACAATCGCCGGCCCGCCTGCCGGCCCGCTCGCATCCGTAATGAAAGCTGACAACCTCGTCTCAGTGGGTCTCGGGGGGTCAGAATTTCAATGTCGTCAGCCAGGCTTATCCTAAGCAGTTCTTCAAGGTAGCCCGTCAGAGCGATGGATTTAGTTCTGAGCCGGTCAAAACCAGCCGCTTGAAATAACTGCAACGATATCGTGATCGGAACTGTTGAAAGCAGAGGTGGAGTGGACATGGCCCAGGCATCGGCGCCTGTGGCAGGTGCAAACGCAGGGTCCATTTTAAAACGGGATTCCAGTGCGTTACCCCACCAACCGTTGAGCCGTGGTAGCTGGTTTGCGCCATGGTGCTCATGATGTACGAAACAACCGCCGATCGCACCGGGCCCGGCGTTCAAATACTTATAAGTGCACCAAACTGCAAAGTCGGCCTTGCTCTGGTGTAATGTCAGCGGCACATTTCCCGCCGCATGCGCCAGATCAAAACCGACATTGGCACCGGCATGTTTTGCTGCTTTTACAATCCGCGCGAGGTCAAAAAACTGGCCGCTGGCATACTGCACACCCGGCCATAACACCAGGGCCACGTGGTCTCCTTTCGAGGCTAGGTAATCCTCGATAGCTGATTCCTCAATCGTGTGGTTGTCTTCGGTTGGTGGCAATTCCACTAGGCAGTCATCCGGATTTAGGTCATGCAAGCGGATCTGTGACTCAACGGCATAACGATCGGAGGGAAAAGCCTGAGCCTCGATCAGGATGCGGTTGCGCTTACCCTGTGGCCGGTAAAAACTGACCAGCATCAGATGCAGGTTGACCGTCAGTGTATTCATGGTCACAACTTCGCAAGGCTTGGCGCCTACCAGTTCCGCTATGGGCTCACGCAACAACTCGTGGTAGTTGACCCACGGCGGGTCGCCATGGAAATGTCCTTCAACGCCGTGTTTTTGCCATGCTGCCAGTTCATCCATCACAGCCGCCGCCAGCTTGCGTGGTTGCAGACCCAGTGAATTACTACATAAATAAATCTGCTCAGAGCCATCGTCGCGGGTGGGTATCCAAAACTTGTCACGATACTCCCTCAACGGGTCATCGTGATCCAGGCTTTGTGCGTGTTTTAGGCTATTGCTCATGCTGGGACGGTATCGGTTCGGTACAACCTCTCTTGTGCAGCACCTAGTTTACTCCAATATAGAGCCTCCGATTGTCTTGGAGACAAGCTACGAATTCATCTATAGATCAGACGCTACTGGGGTAAGGATCTTCATTTTGTGCTTGCTGTTGAACACTTAATAAGTAAATTATTCCTCAGTTTTTTGAAAAATATACTCAAATGTGATACAAAAACAACCTGTATTAGTACAAATTATGTATCATAAATTCGGGGCGATTAAAATGAGTGAGATTTCCGCGGAAATTACAGCTTCAAAACAGCCTGTCAACGAGGTTGTAAACACCCAGTCCAGCGCTGATGCCCGGCCAATGACCGGCAATGAAGCGATTGCCCGCGGAGTGTGGGAGGCGGGTGTTCGGGTCGCGGCCGCCTATCCGGGCACACCGAGCACCGAGATCCTGGAAAACCTGGCGAAGTATCCATCCAAAGACCTGCATGCGCAGTGGTCTACCAACGAGAAAGTCGCGTTGGATGTTGCTTATGGTGCATCCTACGGTGGGGTTCGGGCGTTTTGTGCGATGAAACATGTGGGTCTGAATGTGGCGGCGGACGCGCTGCTCACCCAGGCTTATATCGGTGTTAATGGCGGTATGGTACTGGCGGTATGCGATGACCCTGGCATTCACAGTTCACAAAATGAACAGGACACCCGCCTATTCGGCAGACTTGCCAACATTCCGGTGCTGGAGCCTTCCGATGCCCAGGAAGCACTTGAATACACCCGCTGGGCCTACGATCTCAGTGAGCAGTTTGATACCCCGGTCATTGTTCGCAGCACTACCCGGATTGCACATACCCGCAGCCCTGTCGTGGTTGGCGAACGTCAGGAAATTGAAGGCCGGGGGTTTGTAGAACGACCAGAAAACATTGCGCTGCCCACCACGGCGAGAAGCCGCCATCCAATCGTAATTGAACGCGAACATTTGCTGGAGGAATACTTCAGCAAGTCCCCCCGAACTCAATGGATTAAGGGCACAAGCAGTGTCGGCATCATTACTGCCGGGGTGGCGTACAGCTATGTGAGGGAAGTGCTGCCGGGTGTCAATATCCTAAAACTGCCGGCATCTTTTCCACTGGCACGTGATACCATTTGCGAGTTCTGCGAATCGGTAGAACGGGTCATTATCGTGGAG
>CAYZLS010000002.1:17720-26095 GCA_964479355.1 uncultured Wenzhouxiangellaceae bacterium
GTTTCTGGAGACCGAAATCAGTGCTATGGGTTATCAGGTTGAAGGCAAGGCATTTTTCCCACGGGCGGGTGAGCTTTCACCTGAAGTCGTCCACGAGGGCTTTGCAAAAGCGGGTCTGCTCGAGCCTCGCCGGGTGAAAAATCTGCTTGAAATTGATGCGCTGGTGCGCCCTCCAGTGCTGTGCTCGGGCTGTGCGCACATGGGCGGTTACATGGCTTTGAGGGCGCTAAATGCCCGTGTAGCCGGGGATATCGGCTGTTACACACTCGCGGCGATGCAACCATTACAAGCCATGGATACCTGCGTCTCGATGGGCTCGAGCATCGGTACTGCAGTGGGACTGGCCAAGGCCGGCACTGAAACCCGGCCGATCGTGGCCACCATTGGTGATTCAACTTTCCTGCATGGCGGCATTACGGGTCTGATCGATGCGGTTTACAACAAGGCCAACATCACAGTCCTGTTACTCAACAACAGCACGACCGCGATGACGGGGGGCCAGGACCACCCGGGTACGGGTAAAACCTTGCGCGGTGATGCGACCCACGCAGTCAAGTATGCTGATGTGTGCAGGGCGGTGGGTGTGGCGTGGCTCCGGGAAATCGATTCCTATGATCTGGGCGTGTTGTACCAGGCAATCCGTGAAGCTACCGAGTACAAGGGTGTCGCAGTGGTCATTGCAAATCGGCCCTGTGTGCTGGACCCAGTCAAGATAAAAGGACCCGCATTTCAGATTCGAGCCGAGAGTTGTACCGCCTGCCAATCCTGTATGAACCTGGGTTGTCCGGCGCTGTCCTGGAGTGACGAAATGCTAGATGGACACCACAAGATCAAGATCGATGAAACGTCGTGTATCGGTTGCACCTTATGTGTGCAGATATGTCCCAGCGATTGCATCCGACCTGCTCTGGAGTTACATACAGTATGAACGTTTCCCCGGCAGCGAATGTGCAGCAATCAGCTCCTGTGGAGACACCCACCAATGTCCTGATCGTTGGCGTCGGTGGTCAGGGGGTGATCATGGTGTCAAAGATACTCGCTCGCCTGAGCCAGTTGCAGGGGTTGCATGTCAAACAAAGTGAAGTACACGGCATGGCCAAGCGTGGTGGCTCCGTATTCAGTCACATTCGTTTTGGTGAAGAAGTCTGGTCACCGATCATTCCGATGGGCGAGGCCGATGTTGTACTGGGGCTCGAATGGGCCGAGGGCTTGCGCTGGTTAAGTTACTTGAAGCCCGGTGTCGGAACCTTTATTTCAGATACTAGGAGAATAGTCCCACCATTTTCCTGCCGTGACCGGCAGCACGATGCCCGCCATGGTTATGCACCTCATTCAGTGGCGGAAATTGTCAGCCAAGTTCCCAGCGCCTTTGCACCGGATGCGACCGGGATGGCGATAGAACTGGGTAACGAAAGGGTTGCCAATACCATTTTGCTGGGTGTTTTATCAACCGTCATGGACTTCCCCGTCGAGCGTTGGCTCGAAGTGTTGCCGGAATTTGTACCACCAAAAACTCTGGAGACCAACCTCAAAGCTTTCGAAGCAGGCCGCCAGTGGACGACACAGCCACATGAGCCGGAACTGACTGAGCCGACAACCCTGCATCAAACCAGCCCGGCGGTGCGTCGCAAGGTGAGCCTGGAAATTAATGAGGCCTGGTGCAAGAGTTGTGATATTTGCGTGAAGATGTGCCCGGAGCGCTGCCTTGCGCTGAATGAGCACCAGATTGTCGAATTGGTGGACGCGGACGTCTGTACCGGTTGTCGCGTCTGCGAATGGTTATGTCCAGATTTTGCGATTGCCGTGCACGTAGGCACCGTGCCTGTTGAAACCATGCCGGCGGCAACCGCCACTGAGGTAAGAGCCTGATGTCCCAAACACATTCCAATATGCCACAACGGCTGTCGCTGCAAGGTAACCAGGCCTGTGCGCTGGGTGCGATTGCGGCCGGTTGTCGTTTATTTGCCGGTTATCCAATCACGCCGTCATCTGAAATCGCCGAGCGCATGTCTAAAGAACTGCCTCGAGTCGATGGCGTGTTTGTGCAGATGGAAGACGAAATTGCATCAATGGCAGCAGTGCTTGGCGCCTCTATGGGCGGCGTGAAATCCATGACCGCAACCTCTGGGCCGGGGTTCTCGCTAAAACAGGAAAATATTGGCTACGGTATCCAAGCCGAAGTACCATGCGTGGTGATCAATGTAATGCGTGGTGGACCCAGCACCGGCATGCCGACACGCCCGGCGCAGGGCGATGTTATGCAATCACGCTGGGGAACGCACGGCGACCATCCCATCATTGTGCTCACACCGGCATCTGTTCAGGAGATCTACAGTCAGACGATCACGGCCTTCAATTTTTCTGAGACCTATCGCATACCCGTGGTGGTGCTCTACGATGAAGCCATTGGGCATCTGGTCAACACTGTTGAGCTACCTGCTCCTGATGAGATTAAAACGACTGACAGAAAATGGGTCAATGGCTCGGCTGAAAACTACCAACCCTACGCGGCAGATGTAGATGGGATTCCGCCGATGCCACGACCGGGAGATGGCTACCGTACCCATACCACCGGTCTGACCCACCTGGAATCCGGCTTCCCGACTCAGGTTCCGGCAGAGGTCACGCGTGTGACCAACCGTCTTCTGAATAAAATCGAGCAACATCGTGATGCCATTGAGCAATTTGAGCTTTACCACTGTGATGATGCAGAAATATTGGTGGTGGCATTTGGTATCACCGCCCGCGCCAGTGAGCGTGCTGCCAATCAAGCACGGGAATGCGGGATTAAAGCAGGTCTGCTACGACTGGTTACCTTGTGGCCGTTCCCGGAAAGAATATTGAAACAACTGGCCGGGCAGGCGAAGCAGGTACTGGTACCGGAAATGAATGCCGGGCAGTTGATACTGGAAATCGAACGCCTGTGTCCCGACAACACACCGGTGAGTGGTATCAATAAATTCGATGGTGATCCCATCCGCCCGGATGAGATCCTAGTGAAAATTGAGGCAGCAGCTAATGAATAAAGCGGCAACACCCTTACAGTTCAGCGACAACCCGGCGGGCAAATTCAATATTCGTGATTATCTGCGACTAGATTTATTCCCCCATTTTCTGTGTCCGGGTTGTGGTCACGGCATTGCATTGCGGGCCTTGTTGTGGGCACTTCATGACCTGGACATTGAAAAAGACCAACTGGCCGTGGTCAGCGGCATTGGTTGCTCAGGCCGGTTGAGCGCGTATATAGATGCCAACACTTTTCATACCACCCATGGTCGGCCACTCGCGTTTGCAACCGGCCTCAAGCTGGCCCGGCCGGACCTGCAGGTCATCGTTATTACCGGTGATGGTGATTGCCTCGCCATTGGCGGTAATCACCTCATACATGCGGCGCGCCGCAATCTGGATATCACCTGCATCATGCTCAATAACGAGGTTTACGGTATGACCGGCGGCCAGGTTTCTCCCACCACTAGCCTCGACCGCTTCACAACCACAACCCCGATGGGTAACCAGGAACCTGGTTTTGATGCCTGCGCGCTGGCCAGGGGTGCCGGAGCGACTTTCGTAGGGCGTGAGGTCACTTTGCAAACGACGGCACTCAAAAACCTGATTCGGGAAGGGATTGTCCACCATGGATTTACTTTTGTAGAAGTCATCTCTGATTGCACTGAAATCTATGGCCGCAAAAACGATCTCGGCTCTTCACCGGAAATGGTACTGGGTCAAAAACGCAGCATCTTACCCAAATTTGATGGCAGCGCGGTCGACAAACCTTTCCGGGCAGGTAACTGGGATACCGGTGTGCTTGCACGCGAAGAGCGGCCTGAATATTACACGGCCTACCGGGAGCATTGCCACCGCGTTTTGGGTGCCGGCAAGGGTAAGTAACGATGAGTAAAAAACCAGCAGGCGCAGCGGATAAGTATGAGATTCGGCTCAGTGGTACCGGTGGTCAGGGCCTGGGCCTGGGTGGCAAGATGCTGGCTGCTGCACTGAGCGATGAGGGATTGCATGTTGCACAGTCGCAAAGCTATGAACCCACTTCACGTGGTGGCATGAGTCGCTCAGACCTGGTGATCACTTCCGAGACTGCCGACTACCCCCTGGCCACGGGCCTAGATTATCTGTTAATCCTTGATAAACGCGCATTGTCCATTTCAGATGGCATGATCAATGCCAATGCAATCGTGCTGGTTGATGAGGAGTTGGTGCCGAACCCACCCCAGGGATCATTTAAGGTCCATTCTTTGCCCTTGAGCAGGACGGCAATTTCACTGGGTAATTTGCGTGTCACCAATGTTGTCAGCCTGGGCGCACTCATCGCACTGGGTGGAATCTGCAGTTTGCAGTCTATGGAAGCAGCCATTGAGCGCGTCACGCCGCAGAAGTATGCGCAGATGAATCTTGATGCCGTTCGCGCCGGCTTTGAGTTGGTCCAATCCTGATTACTCTTCATCAAAACAAGGTGCGATGATTGCCAGGGATGGTAAATGGCTGGTCATTTATGTTGGTTAAATATCCAAAGTTTGCTGAACATAAAATTCTGGATCAATACTAGGCCAGTTGCAATGATTTGAGCATAGATATACGGCAAATTGAAGTAGCTGAATGTTATATAAAATATCAGTGTGTTTGAAAACAAGCCCAGCAGGACCATGACAGCGAATTTAACCCTGGCAGTTTGATGCCTTACCGTTGCCTGAAATGTCAGGTGGTAATTAAGCAGGTAATTCACCATGGCACTGCAACTGTATGCTGCTGCAGAAGCAATCACCTCTTGCAACATCTTTAGTTCAATAAACAGCACCAGTAACAGGTACTGAATTGCGGTGCAAATCAATCCTACCGCACAAAATTTTGTAAATTCTTTGGTGGTTTTATATTTCGTCATCCCTGGTCTGCATTTTGCACTGGTAGCTGCAGGATTCAAAGAATATTCTGCTGGTCAGATTATACGCATATAGGGCACTAAACTATGTCTGTGATTCATTTTGCATGCCAGATGCGGACTCATAAACAGATCAGAGGTTTGCCAGCAGTGAACCAATCATGCCCTGTGCCTGGCGGGCATAACCACCGCCAAACAGGTTGTAGTGGTTCATGATGTGATACAGGTTATAGAGTTCCTTGCGAACTTTGAAACCGTCATCTAACGGCAAAGTGCTTTTATATGCGGCATAAAAATCATGCTCGAATCCGCCGAACAGTTCGGTCATCGCAAGGTCCGTCTCGCGGTCGCCAAAATATACTGCCGGGTCAAAGATGGCGGGCTTGCCGGCCAGGGTGTAGGCGTAGTTTCCACACCATAGGTCGCCGTGCAATAGCGAAGCCTGTGGGTTGTAGCCTGTAAATAATGCCGGAATTTTATCCAACAGCATTTCACCACGAGAGATCAGCGCGCTGGGGGCGCCGTTATTCTCGGCAAGATCCAGTTGAAATTGCAAACGCTGCTGCCAGAAATCGACCCAGTCATCACTGGGAGGATTCAGTTGGACTGTGGAGCCAATCGTATTGTTGCGATGCCAGCCGTAACGAGGCTGGATGATGTGGTGCATGGCAGCCAGGGCTTCACCGAGCGCTGCCGGGCGTGGTTTGCCACCTAGCTGCAGATGCTCCATTACCAGCCAGGCGCTTTGGCCGTCCTGACCCCAACACAGTGGCATCGGGATATGCAGATCTTCAGCAAGACGCAATTCAGTCAGACCGGCGGCTTCAGCAGTAAACATTTCCAGCTTGTCGGCGCTGTTAATCTTTACAAAATAGGTCGTATTACCGTAGCTCACTCGCATCGCCTGGCTAATACAACCACCAGCGACGGACCCCTGGGGTTCACAAACAGCAATTATGTTGGTTGCAGTGGCAATATCGGCAGCAACGCTTGTTTGGATTGTTTTCAGTAGATCCATACAGATAGTCTAGCGAAAAAATGGCGCAATATACGGGTTTATGAGTGGATTTAATGCTTTTCTGAGCATGGTTTCAGGTTAAAATAACACCTTTCCCACGGCCGAAATCCATGTCCAAACAACGCTTTACAGGTACCGACCGTTACGTCGCTACCGAAGACCTGACCACCGCTGTCAACGCGGCGGTCACGCTGGGTCGACCGATTCTTATTAAAGGCGAACCCGGCACCGGAAAAACCCAACTGGCTGAAGAAATTGCCCGCGGTCTGGACCGCCCATTGCTGCAGTGGCACGTGAAATCCACCACCAAAGCGCAGCAGGGTTTGTATGAGTATGACGCGGTTGCCAGGCTGCGTGATTCGCAGCTCGGTGATGAACGGGTACACGACATCGCAAATTATATTATCAGGGGGCCGATGTGGGAGGCCTTCGAGCAGGACGTGCAACCGGTATTGCTGATCGATGAGATCGACAAAGCGGATATCGAATTCCCCAACGATTTGTTGCGTGAGCTGGACCGGATGGAGTTTTATGTTTACGAAACGCAACAGACCATCGTGGCGAAACACCGGCCGATCATCGTCATTACCAGTAATAATGAAAAAGAACTGCCGGATGCTTTCCTGCGGCGCTGTTTTTTCCATTACATCCGCTTCCCGGATAAAGACACCATGGTGGATATTGTTGAGGTGCATTACCCGGGCTTGAAAAAAGAGTTGCTGAGCGAAGCGCTGAACGCTTTTTACGATCTGCGTGAAATACCCGGTCTGAAGAAAAAGCCATCGACTTCCGAATTGCTGGACTGGTTGAAACTGTTACTTGCCGAGGATATCCCGCCAGAGGCTTTATCCAGTGATGATCGCCACAAGACCTTGCCGCCGATGCATGGTGCACTGTTAAAAAATGAGCAGGACGTGCACCTGTTTGAACGCCTGATCTTTCTCAATCAAAGAAATGCCCGTTAAAACCTGGTTCTTGGCAAGCTGGGCATTTTGCATGAGATTTACGAGTTTATGAGCAGATCAGAGCTTTTCCAAGAGCAATGTTGATCAGCTTCTTCTTGCTGCTGCGCGAAGGTGGATTAAAGGTATCCATCACCGAGTTTCTGACGCTGCTCGAACTGTTGCACAAACGTGTTATCCGCTTTGATATTGAGCAGTTCTATTACCTCGCGCGCGCTAGTCTGGTCAAGGATGAGTCGCTCTATGATCGCTTTGACCGGGCGTTTTCCGCCCATTTCAAGGGCGTCCAGGACCTGTTCGGGCCAGAAGCGGCAAATATTCTTGAAGAATGGCTGCGTACGCAGGTCGAACTTGGCCTCAGCGAGGAAGAAAAAGCCCGGATTGAAGCCCTAGGTGGCTGGGAAAAGCTGATGGAAACGCTTAAAAAACGCCTCGAAGAACAAGATGAACGCCATCAGGGCGGTAGTAAGTGGATCGGTACGAGTGGCACCTCGCCTTTTGGTGCTTATGGCTACAATCCGGAGGGGATACGCATCGGCCAACAGGGCTCACGCCATCGTCGGGCCGTGAAAGTTTGGGACAAACGAGAATTTCGCAATCTCGATGACTCCCTGGAACTGGGTACACACAATCTGAAAGTTGCATTGCGCCGTCTGCGCCGCTTCGCCCGAACCGGGGCAGCGGATGAACTGGATTTGCCGGATACCATCGATTCAACGGCCAAGAATGCAGGCTGGCTGGATATCAAAATGGTTCCGGAACGCCATAATGTAACCAAGGTGCTATTGTTTCTTGATATTGGCGGCTCCATGGATGACCACGTACACATCTGTGAAGAGTTGTTTTCGGCCGCCAGTAGTGAGTTCAAACACCTTGAGTATTTCTATTTTCATAACTGTGTTTATGAAGGGCTTTGGAAAGACAACCAACGTCGCCATACGGACCGGACCGCGACCATGGATGTGCTGCACAAGTATTCAGCCGATTACAAACTTATCCTGGTGGGTGATGCGACCATGAGCCCGTATGAAATAGCGCACCCCGGGGGCAGCGTGGAGCACTGGAATGAAGAAGCAGGGGCCACCTGGCTGCAACGCCTTTTAGATACTTGGCCCAAGGCGATTTGGTTAAACCCGGAACCTGCTGATCGCTGGGAATACACGCCCTACATTCAAATGTTGGCACAGTTGATGGAGCAACGTATGTACCCCTTAACGGTCAGCGGTCTTGAACAGGGTATGCGCACGCTTACGTAAAACATGGAAAATTCAGGATCGGAAAATCTAGGGCCGAAGAATTCGGGGCCAGAGTAAAAACCGAAAAAATTATTTACTAGTTTGTGACATCCTCAAAAGGGGGTTTTATTCAAACCTTAGATTTGCGGTTAGCGAAATACCCAGCAATACTCATGCAGGCTGGGGACACCCGAGGCCAGGGCTCGCGGCATTGATGCCAGTACGTCTTCACTCTCAACCAACACTAACTGGCTTTCCCACAGGCGCTC
>CAYZLS010000002.1:26105-27472 GCA_964479355.1 uncultured Wenzhouxiangellaceae bacterium
CGACCTCTGCAGCCGTTACGCTGAAAGGTGGGCCTTCCATTAAATCCTGATCATATTCAATTGTCAGCAGCAGGCCCTGGTGCTTTGGGGCCAGTAGCTTTTTGCAGGCTGTGACGTAGCCGGCCCGCATATTATGGGGCAGGGCCACCAGTGCCGCCCGGTCGTAGAGGCTATCCATGGCCGGGCCATCATAGTCATCGGCAAACTGAATAAAATCAGCCACGAACAGGTAGATGTTGCGCTCATGGGCGCGGAAGCAGCGGTGCCCATACTGAGTTGTCTCTCCCCAAGCCAGCTTGTTTTCACGGAAGAAATCGAGCACGGCGGTCTCCACGAACTCGACCCCGATCACCTCGTGTCCCTGCGCTTCGAGCCACAACAGGTCCCGGGATTTACCACACAGCGGCACCAGCGCGGTGCTGCTCGTTGCCGACCTGGGCCAGTGTTTTTTTAAGGTGGGGTGTATCTCATGCAGATGAAAGCCGATATTGCCTTTATCCCATGTTTTGATCCAGAAGTTGATGCGCATATTGAGTAAACGGGGTCACCCATCTACCGGTTTTGGATATACCCACAGGCGATGCCGGAGATAATCATCTTTTGTATATTGGAGGTACCTTCCACAATCTGCAGTGATTTTGCATCCCGGTAAAAGCGCTCGGCCGGGTACTCGGATGAAAAACCGTAAGAGCCAAAGATTTTCATGCACTCATTGGCCGCGTGTACTGCTGCTTCAGATGCAGTAAGTTTGGCGACGGAGGTTTCATACTGATTGGGCAGGCCCTGGTCCTTCAGCCAGGCTGCGCGGTAGACCAGCAATTGTGCTGCCTGGTGCTCTACCACCATTTCGGCAATCTGGGCCTGTACCATCTGGTGTTTGGAGATGGGTTTACCAAATTGGGTTCGTTCATTGGCGTAACTGATTGCCAGTTCAAGTGCACCACCGGCAACACCCAGCGCACCGGCAGCACAGCCGATGCGGGTATTTCCCAACTGCCACATGCACATCTTGAACCCGTTATTGAGCTCGCCGAGCAGTGCGTCTTTTGGAATCCGGGCACCTGCAAAGACAAATTCACCCGTGGGTGAGCAATGCAGGCCCAGTTTGGTTTCGATTGCCCTGGCGGTGCAACCTTCTAGGTTTTTGGGCTCAAGAATGAAGCAGGAGATACCCTTGTTACCTTTTTCTTTATCGGTGTAAGCATAAAGCAGCCCAGCATCACCGACATGCGCATTGGTAATCCAGAGTTTGTTGCCATGCAGTTCCCAGTGGTCGCCTTTATCTATGGCGTAGGTATTCATGCTTGCCACATCGGAGCCGGCGTTGGGCTCGGTCATGGCAAAAAAGCCCATTCTGGTGCCCTCGA
>CAYZLS010000002.1:27482-28216 GCA_964479355.1 uncultured Wenzhouxiangellaceae bacterium
GTATTTTTCTTTTTGCTCGTTGGTGCCCCATTTCGCCACCGATAAGGGCGCGCCCATGTTTTGCATATTAAACGGCAGACGCCAGGAGGCAGAGATCCTGGCGATTTGCTCGGCCATCAAGACGGACTCCAAAAAGCCCATGCCATTGCCGCCGAGATCTTCCGGTAACACACATGAGAGGAAACCCAGCTCCCCCATCAGTGCCACACGTTCCTGGCGAAACTCATGGTTTTTTTCTTCTTCTTCGAGCGTCGGTGCAATCTCCTCGAGCGCAAAGCGCCGGGCGGTGTCCTGTACCAGTTGTTGTTGTTCGGTCAGTGCAAAATTCATGTCAGGTTCTCAGGTTTCTTCGATAATCATCAGTACGTCATCGTCTTCGACGACATCGTCTTTTTTGACCCGGATTTCCGCCACCTTGCCATCGCAAGGTGCGTACACTAGGTTTTCCATTTTGAGGGCTTCAATGACAAGTAATTCGTCGTCCTCTTCGACTTCTTCACCCACCTCGACGAGTATTTTCCAAATGCTTCCAGCCAGTGGAACCAGAACTTCAGTAGCCATAATACTAGTACTCCTTCAATGTGATAATTGCGGTTGCAGCGCCCCTGTGGGATTTCGTAGCAAGGCGCAGTGTGCAGTGAATGGCTGATCCTATTTCAATATAGAGATAAAGATGCCGGCCGCAATCACGGTACCGATAACCCCGGCGATGTTGGGCCCCATTGCAAATATCA
>CAYZLS010000003.1:0-25696 GCA_964479355.1 uncultured Wenzhouxiangellaceae bacterium
GATCATCGCGCAAACGCCGATAGGCTCGTTGAGGATCACTGAGTTGCCCACTTCTTTGCTCTCTTCCATATTCCGGGCCTTAACCGCAAACGATTCGCAAATAATGGCCAAAGGATCTACCTGGAATTCGGCGGCATTTTGCACTGGCATGCCCAATTCATCAATGATTGTCTGGGTCAGATCAGCGCTTCTTTTTTCACCCTCTACCGCAAGTTTTCTCAAAAAACCGGCTCTTTCAGCGGCAGAGGTCTGGCACCAGGAAGCAAACGCCTTTTTGGCTGCGCTTACCGCAGCGTCAACATCTTCAGCATTGCCATAGGGCACTGTGGCTGATATTTCACCATTGGCAGGGTTGATAACCTGGCTGGTACCCTTGCCGATCGGCTCAACCCACTGGCCATTGATATAAAATTTGTCGTACGTTCTCATGCTGTATCCTTTCGCTGTTTCAATGTGATCAAGAGCCTGTTATTCAATTAAAACACGGTCAACCCTAACGGGCATATCCCGGTCTATTTCGCAATCCAGTTCGCGTGCGTACTTATGACCGGCATAAACTGCAGCGGCAATTATCGCCGGTGCCTCGGCATCACCAATTCGCTTGACGGATTTCGGTGTGCCATCGACTTTATTTTCAATCGCATCAAGCAGGTCGTGATAGAGCTTGTCTTGCGGCACCCGGCAAGTAACCAGCACCAGGTTCTGGGCTTTGATCGTTTGACCAAGCCCCGTAAAGGCACAGCTCAAGCTCGCATTTTCGTCATCAAAACCGGCCAGTTCCTGGTTAAGAATGATATGCACGCCGATTTCTGCCAAACGCCTGTGTACGCGGATTTGCTCGTCGGTATAACTGCACCAGTTTGATACCTTCGAGTTCGGTGTCACGTAGTAGACCTCATTTCCATTTAGCCTGAGTTTTTCAGCCATTAAACTGGCCATGTAAAAGCCATCGTCATCAAACACCAAAACAGAACCACTGGGCAAATGACCGGCCATGATGTCATCGGGCGTAAACATCTTGTCCCGCGGCGGCAAGGGGTCAATGGCCGTGGTACAGGTGATGCCGTAACCATCACGGCGCCATTTGGATCCGGTGGCAATGGCAACATGTCCCGCACCCACTTCGAGGATATCTGCCAGGGTTAATTCACTTTCCCGGTAAATTTCAACATTGGCCATTTTTTTCTACTGACCCACGCGGTATTCTTTCACCGGCACCCATTCAGATAAGCCGGGTAATTGAGATTCAGCACTAACCCTTCCACCCAACTCGCGGGTGGCTTCAGCCAATATGACCTTATACCCCCGTTGACCCAAAGCGCGGGCTGCTTCCAGGCCTGTTGGTCCGGCCCCGACAACCAGCACCAGATCATCCGAGCCTTTGGCTGCAATATTTTCAGGATGCCATCCACGACACCATTCTTCACCCATGGTGGGGTTTTGGGTGCACCGAATTGGGTAATGTTTGCTGTCACTGGTGTAACAGATATTGCAGCCAATGCATTCACGTATATCTTCAAGCCGATCCTGTGCAATTTTGTTTGGCAAAAACGGGTCGGCAATGGAAGGTCGTGCTGTACCGATAAAATCAACAATACCTCGCCTGACCTGGCTCACCATGGTGTCGGGAGAGGTGAAGCGTCCGACGGTTACCACCGGCTTGGTGGTTTTCGATTTCACTGTGGCCATATAATTTTCGAGTGAACCCTCTTTGACGAACCGCGAGACCCCCATTTCCAATGAATAGTCCCAGATGTTGATATCCCATAAATCCGGTAACTCGGCCATGGCTTCAAATATTTCCATGCGGTCACCGTGCACCGGAGTGCCATCCGGCCCCCCGCCATCATCAACGGTGTAGCGAACGGCTACGGCGCAGGTGTCACCCACGGCATCTTTGGTATCTTCGATAATTTCACGCACCAGCCGCATGCGATTGTCCTGGCTGCCACCATATTCGTCGGTGCGGGTATTCAAGGTCGGGTTAAGAAAATTATCCAGCAAATAATGATGCGTTGCATACACATAGACAATATCAAAGCCTGCCTGTTTTGCCCGTAAGGCTGCATTCCGGTGCCAACGGCGCAGCTCCACGATATCGGCTTTGGTCATGGCGCGTGACTGGTACGGGTTACCTTCCCAGTTGGGCATTGATGCCACATCTATCGGCACCTCCCTGCTGAGAAGGTTAGGTGACCTGCTACCGCCAACCCAAAGCTCGACACCCGCCAACGCACCGTGCTGGTGAACCTTGTTGGTCATCAGGCGGTGGGCGCGGATATCGTGATCGTCCCACAAAGTGTGCGTGGGCATGGGGATGTCATCAGATACCGGATGGATAGAACAATATTCAGTACAGACCACACCCCAGCCACCCTCAGCCTTGGTGGCGCGTACATCCGCAACCATATGCGGGCGCAGCCAGCCCATACCGGTGCAGTGCGGAACTTGGTAAAAACGGTTTTTGGCCGTCACCGGGCCAATGACCACAGGCTCAAATAAGGATTTGTAACGTGGATCACAATCCATAAGGTGTCACTATTCGCTGAGTTAATATTAGGTTCTGCGTGCAATTATCAATTGCAATCAGGAAGATATCTTCTTTCTCTATAGGCACGCAACACATAATGAGCAAGATGATATTTGCAACCAGCTCACCCTGAAAACATTTATTGTGCGTGTACGCTTGGTATCATTTATTGTTGGAGGTGATGGTGAAATGCATGCGCAGGGCCAGTTTGGCAACCTGAGGAAAACACCACCCACTTACATATATACCCGTTGGGTATTGGTCGCTTTCACTGTTCTGATGATGCTGAGTTCACTTTTCTTTGCGCCGGTTTGGATCTTTCGCAAACTCAGGGGAAAGCTCGGTAGAGGCAACTTGTTGGTTCGATCCCTGCCGTTATTTGCCACACTGGCTTTTGCTATCTTAATCGTCCTGATCATGGCGGGGCTCGCTGATATGAGCCGACAAACCGGCAACGGTACATTTTGTACTTCCTGGCAAACCTGAAACATGCTTACAAGTAGTTGAATTTTTGCAACAATCAAGTAAAGTGCAGTGATACTCGTGCAATATGCGGGCTAGTACTGAAGATTAGTGGGGAGGCCCATGAAAAGAAGAAAATTCATCACCCAATCCAGCCTGCTCGGTACGGCAGTTGTCGTATCTCCTGCGGGGTTTCTTCAGGCACAATCGAGCGAGGGACCTGTCCGGGCTGACCTGATCATAAAGAGTGCCGGCGTCTACACGATGGACGAAAAACGGCCGCTTGGCGGTTGGATCGGATGACGACCTCAAATCTCTTGAAGGCCCGGGAACCACGACGATTGATGGTACGGGAACCACGGTCACGCCCGGATTCATCGATGCGCACAGCCATCCGGATGGCGCCGACGAAGTGACTGGTGCAGACGTTAACCTGCGCAGCATCGCCGAAATCAAGGATGCGATGCACACACAAGCGGCAAACACTATGCCGGGCCAGTGGGTAACAGGCAACAAGTATGACGATACCAAGCTGAGCGATGAACGGCCGGTCAACCGATATGACCTGGATGAAGCTGTTCCCCTGCAACCGGCCATCATTATCCACCGCGGCGGACACACTGCAGTGGTGAATTCACGAGGACTCGAAATTGCCGGAGTGAACAAAAATACGCCGGATCCCGAAGGTGGACAGTACGGGCGCGAAGAGGGTGATCTCACCGGGTATGTTGCAGAACACGCTCTCGAAGTGATGTATGACACAGGAAGTTGGCCCGAGATCACACCAGAGGTCAGACAGCAGGGCGTGGCGCTCATGTCCCGCGCCATGGCCGCGTCTGGCCTGACCTCCACCACGGATGCCTGGGGCACTACCGAAGGCTTCACCGCATTCCAGGACGCACGTGCCGCAGGTCAATTGTTGACCCGATTGAGTTACATGCCCCGCGGTACACAGCCCATTTACGCGGCTTTGAAGCAGGCCGGCATCCGCAGCGGTTTTGGAGACGACTGGATTCGCATTGGCGCCGTTAAGTACTCAGCCGATGGCTCGGCCAGCGAGCGCACCATGCGTATGAGCACCCCGTTTGAAGGACGACCGGAAGACTACGGCATCCTCACCATGTCCCAGGAAGAAATCGACACGGCCGTGGAAGATGCCATCGCCAATGGTTTCCGGATAGGGATTCATGCCAACGGTGACGTCACCATCGATATGGTATTGAAGGCCTATGAAAAGGCGCTTGCCGGATGGGAAGGCCCGAACCCCAGGCTCCGGCTCGAGCACTGCTCTCTGGTGAATCCGGATCTGCTGAAAAGAATCAAGGATACGGGATCAATTCCAACTCCGTTTTACACATATGCTCATTTTCACGGAAATAAGTGGCTGGACTATGGGCCTGAGAAAATGGAGTGGATGTTCGCGCACAAATCATTCCTGGATTACGGCATCCCGGTGGCCCCGGCCTCGGACTACATGCCCGGCCCGTTCGAGCCCCTGATGGCCATCCAGAGCATGGTCACGCGCAAAGATTTCAAGGGCCGTGTATGGGGGCCGAGTCAACGAATCACGGTGGCCCAGGCAATGAAAATCTGCACAGTCAACGGCGCATATGCCTCTATGGAAGAAAACATCAAGGGCAGCATTACACCCGGTAAACTGGCCGACTTGGTGGTCCTGGCCGCAGACCCGCACGACACCATCGACGACCAGATCAAAAATATTCCGGTGTTGAGAACCATTGTTGACGGCAAGACCGTCCACGAGGCGTGAGGGTCGCTATCCGGATAGATAAAATGCTGGGCCCTGAAGGATTTGAACCTTCGACCAATCGACTATGAATCAAACTGTTGTCCTTTTTAATCAATGCGTTATTTAGCTCTATTCCAGGGGAGTAGCCCAAGCGACAGACTCCCATATTCAGCGTTTCATGATTTGGACCCTTCAGGGCCTGAGTGTAGAAGCGGGCTTCCAGTTTGTGCTTTTGGTCAGCCTCGCCGACGGTCGCAGAAAAATAGTTGACGGCGTTCATTGCCGCCCGGGTCCTGTTTCCGCCAGGTCACGCACCAACGTGCGCGCCGCCAGCAGGTAGTGAAAGCTGGACCAGTTACTGCACCGTAACCCACAACACAGGAGTTTACGGCGTTTTCAAGCCGACCACTTAAGTAACGTACAATCCGAGTTACCACATTCCAAACAGGCAGCATAATTGCCAGAAAATTCAGACGAGGACGTGATTGGTTAGATTGATATCCACCCAAAGTAAGCAACCGTGATTGTGTTCAACAATTCTGTAGTTCTGCGCCGCTCGCTTTACATGTTTGGGCTGATTCTCGCAGGTGAAGCGGTGTTTACGTTGCCGTTTCACGTGACGCGGTTTTTTCGTCCCACGGTCCTCGAGGTGTTTTCACTCTCTGCCACCGAACTGGGTGCCGCACAGGGCGTTTACGGCATTCTCGCGATGCTGTCCTATTTTCCGGGCGGACCCTTGGCCGACCGGTTCCAGGCGCGCAAATTGCTCGCCGTATCGTTGTGGTTAACCGCCGCGGGCGGCCTTTATATGGCAACTTTTCCTGACTACAGGGGCACACTGATACTGTGGGGCTTTTTTGGTATCACCTCGATATTACTGTTCTGGGCGGCCTTGATTCGGGCGACACGGGATTGGGGTGGCCACGACAGACAAGGGCGCGCATTCGGGCTGCTGGATGGCGGTCGCGGCCTGCTCGCCGCAATCCTGGCTTCCCTGGGTGTGCTTTCGTTTTCGTTTGCCTTTCCCGAAGGCTATGCGGCGGCGAATTTCGAACAAAAAGAGGGCGCGCTACGCCTGATCATCCATGGCTATACCGCCGTGACCGCTACCGCGGGTGTATTTATTTGGTTTACCATCTCGGATGGACATCCCTCCGGTGAGTCCGGCGTGGAGGCGTGGAAGCCACAAACCGAGAACGTTTGGACTCATATCCTGCGCGTGCTGCGTATACCGGCCGTTTGGTTGCAGGCTGTCATCGTCGTCTGTGCCTATGTCGGCTACAAGGGCTTCGACAATTATTCACTGTTTGCAGTGCAAGGCTATAGCCTGGACGAAGTCGAAGCTGCCCGCATCGTCGCCATCGGTTCCTGGATGCGACCCATTGCGGCAATCGGCGCCGGCTTGCTTGGTGACCGTTTCAATGTTTCTCGCATGACATTGATCCTGTTCGCCCTGTTGCTCGTATCAGATCTGTTTTTTGCGCTCTCCACGCCGATAACGGGCGCCGCATGGGTCATGCTCGGCAACACCCTGCTGACCTGCATTGCAATTTTCGGCTTTCGTGGCCTTTACTTTGCGCTGTTCGAGGAGGCGAAGGTACCCGCGGCGGTCACCGGCACCGCCGTCGGACTGGTATCGGTCGTAGGCTTCACGCCCGACATCTTTGTCACCTTCGTGGCAGGTGTCCTGATCGATCGCTCACCGGGTCTGGCCGGGCACCAACACTTCTTCCTGTTCCTGTCGGTGTTCGCTGTTATCGGCCTGATGGCAAGCATTGCAATGATGCGCCTTGCGCACTCTGCAGAACAACTCACTGGCGATTGCCGGGACTGAATGAAACTAATGAATATCGCAATCAGCCAAGCACCGCTGCTCAACTGCGTATTCTTTGCCCGGCCGGATCATACGGAGCTTGCGCCAGGACATGCGCCACTCTTTCCTCACCGACAATGTGTACGCTCAACTGTGCCTTTGATTCGACGACTTCCCGGTCGATGTAGGCCAGTGCCAGGCTCATGCCAACATGATGACCATAGCCGCCCGAGGTCACAAATCCCACGCGACGACCAGCCGCCCAAATGGGCTCATACCCTGCCGCATCGGCATCAGTCGCTTCGATTGCAAGTGGCACAAGCTGTTGCGATGGACCGGTCTCCTGCTCGAGGATTGCGGCATCGCGTCCGATAAAATCACCCTTGTCGAAGGCAATGAAATGATCAAGCCCGGACATGCCGGGCGTGTAAGACTGTGCAAATTCCGTAGACCAGCTACCGTAAGCTTTTTCAAACCGGAGGCTGTCAAGCGCACGTAAGCCGATCTGGCGCAAACCAAACGGCTGGCCGGCAATACTCAATGCAGACCATAGGCAGCGCTGTTGAATCGCCGGCACCGAAACCTCGTAACCGAGTTCGCCTGTCAATGAGATGCGCGCAACTACAGCCTGCGTCATGCCGATGTTCATGGTTTGGCAGGAAAGGAATGGCACCGCGGAATTCGATACATCGACATCGGTCAGTGCAGCCAGGATATCTCTCGATCGTGGTCCGGACAGGGAAAAGCCCAACCAGCACTCAGAAAGATTTTCAACCTTGACACCCGATCTAGGCAGATGATCACGGAACCAGCGAAGATGCCATTCCTGCAATATATAGGAGCCAACGAGCCAGAAACGATCGTTTGCGAGACGACTCACGGTCAGGTCACCCATCAATTTGCCGGCCGGACTCAACATCGGTGCGAGGCGCACACGACCAACAGCGGGAATCCTGGACGCGAGAATATGATCAAGCCACTTTTCGGCGCCGGGGCCGGAAACCTCGTACCGGGCATAGATGCCGGTCTCAAACAAGCCCGCAGCGGTGCGGGTTGCAGCAACCTCCCGCGCGACAACTGCGTGTGCATTCGATCGTCTGAGCGAAGGAGCCTCGGTAAAGTCAGGGTCGTCAGGTACGAAGAACAATGGCGTTTCCATTCCCCAGATCTCGCCAAAGTGTGCGCCTTCCGATTTCAGAACGTCGTAACAGGGGGAGGTTTTCAGCGGTCTGCCGGCTGGCAATTCCTCATTGGGGTAGGCCATGGCAAATCGCCGTGCATAAAACTGCCTTGTGGTGTCGGCCAGGTACTTGTCGTTACAGGCGTAATTGCCAAAGCGCGCAACATCCATGCCGAATACATCGAAACCGGGATCACCTTCGACCATCCAGTTCGCCAGCGCCAAACCGATGGCACCGCCCTGTGAGAATCCTGCCATGCAACCACATGCGGCCCAGTAGTTCTGAAGACCGGGCACCGGGCCAATCAATGGGTTGCCGTCCGGGGTAAATGTAAATGCACCATTGACCCAGCGTTTGATACCGGTTTCCTGCAAAACGGGAAACCGTTCGAATCCAACCAAAAGCTCGTGTTCAATGCGGTCGATGTCTTCCGGCAGAAGGTCCATGCCAAAATCCCAGTCAGCGCCCTGGGGGTGCCAGTGAACCGGGTTGCGTTCATAAACACCGAGCAGTACGCCCGTGCCTTCTGGTTGCAGATAGGTGAAACCATCCAGGTCTGTAACCGATGGCATTTCTTCTTCAAGCGCTGCCAGTTCGGGAATGCTATCCGTCACCAGGAAATGGTGCTCCAGCGGCACCAGTGGCAGGTCGATGCCAGCCATATGTCCGACCCGTCGCGCCCACAGCCCGGCCGCATTGACGACGTGCTCGGCGGTCAAGTCGCCCTTTTCGGTGGTAATACGCCAGCGTTTGTCAGGCAGTTGGGTTAGGTTGGTTACGCGATTTCTCAATATTGTCTTCGCACCCAGTTTTCTCGCGGCGATTGCAAATGCATGCGTGGCTCCGTGGGGGTCGAGGTGACCCTCCTGTGGATCAAACAAGCCACCTATGACGCCATCAAGGTTGACGATCGGAAACCTCGCCTCGATTTTCTCACGACCGATAAGTCGCGCATCCATTCCCAGCGTCTGGAACAGCGCCCACTCTGATTTGAGCCACTCCCACCGCTCCGGTGTGCACGCGAGTACAATACCACCGGTGCTGTGCAAACCGACATCCTGGCCGCTCTCTTTTTCAATCTGGTCATAAAGCGCGATGGTGTAGCTCTGAAGCGCTGCGATATTCGGGTCCGAATTGAGAGCGTGGAAACCACCTGCCGCATGCCAAGTTGACCCTGCTGTCAATTCCGCGCGCTCGATCAACGCAATATCGGTCCACCCGGCACGTGCAAGGTGATACAAAACACTTACCCCGACAATTCCACCGCCGATAACAACCACACGGTAATGATCAGTCACAACCTTTTCCCCACCTTGTTCAACGCATCGCAAAGACTTTCAGCGTAGCTTGCAGGCACCCATATCTCGTCTGCATCGGCTACGAGCAGTAATACAACCGGGCAATCAAATAGTGACAGCGCCGCACATTCGCGACCATTCAGCACCAGGTCGGTATGGGCACCTGCTGCCAAGACCTTGCGGGCGCCTGACCCGTGCAGACGATAACCACACCACTTGCCGGTTGCATCGACCGCGATTGCTTCGGCAGTTGCTGCCACGGCTGGAGTTGTGCCTTTATGGTTTATGGCCAACAGGTAACGCTGCGCAAAGTGAAATATGCGACTGTCATTTTCGATGACCGCAAAACCGGGGTTCACACCATGTTCCGCAAAACTCGCCACCACATGCCACTCCACGCAATCGGTCACGTTGATGACCTCGAGTTGCCACTGCGCCAGTGCACTCATGATTTCATCCTCGTGCCCTGGGGATCAAACTGCACCGTCGACACTGTTCTGACCGGCGTATCTCCACCCCGCAACGGATCACGTGCTAGCAATGTAGTGCCCTCTTCTCCATGTTGGCGTGCCACCAGCGCCAGCCCTATCCATTCGCCCAGCGCCGGACTGAAATTGGCAGAAGTGACATGTCCACATGAACGGTTGGGTTCGCTTGTGGTCGTGATTTGTGCACCGGTCAGGAATTCTTGGCCCGATTGGCTGGACCGCAGACCCACCAGGTGGGGCCGCTCTAAGCTGTGCAGACCGGGACGATCCAGCAGGGCACGTCCAATGCAAGGATTGCCCTGCCCGACCATCCAATCCATGCCCAGGTCCTGGGGTGTTGTCTGGCCATTGAGTTCCGCGCTGGTCAGGTAGCCCTTCTCTACCCGTAGCACCTCCAATGCCTCAAGACCATAGGGCAGCATGTCCATATCCGACAACGCCTGCCACAAGGGCCCGGCGATTGGTGCCCGGCAATGCAGCTCATAGGCCAGTTCACCGGAGAAACTGGCTCGCAGCACACGCAAGCCGTGGTTTTGCCACTGACCGGCAACAAACTCCATATGGGTCAGCTGTTGCAGATCATCCTGCCAAACACTACCGAGGACCTGGCAAAGAACCTCGTGACTGCGTGGGCCAGCCACCACGATCACGCCCCATACTTCGGTCACATCAGCGATAACCACACCACGGTATTGCGCTTCGAGATCGCGATGAAATTCGACGTGGGACAGGACGTGACCGGCGTGCCCCGTACTTACCGTAGCCAGGAAACGCTCAGACTCCAAACGCATGACAAGACCATCGTCCAGCACCATGCCATCTTCACGCAACATGACCATGTACTTACTGCGCCCGGGCTTGATCGTACTGGCCCGGGTAAGATAGATATGATCGAGAAATGCCCCGGCACCAGGCCCGGCCACCTCTATCTTGCCCAGCGTGGAGCCATCCAATATGCCACCCGAGGCCCGCACACGGGCTGCCTCGGCGAGACCTGCAGCGACAGGGTCGGAGCCGTTAGTGCGGTAGTAACGGGGTCGTTGCCAGCGGCCCGCGTCTTCCATTACCGCACCCTGCTCAAGATGCAGGGAATGCAGTGCAGTACGCCGCTCGGGGCGTAGTGACAAGCCCTGACGGTGAGCAGCGATAACACCGAGGGTCGCGGGTTTGAATGGCGGACGGCGACGGCTCGTGGTGGTGATCTTGTCATCACGACCAGAGAGCTCGGCCAGGATCGCGGCACCCATAACTGCACTGGTACGGCCCTGCTCGGTGCCAAAACCAAGCGCCGTGAAACGCTTTACATGTTCGATGTCACAAAAACCCTGTTCAAGGGACTGGCGCAGGTCAGCAACCGTGACGTCATTCTGCAGATCAACAAACTGCCGTTTCTCACCCTTGCGGTTCGTGGGTGAACGCCAGAACGGTTCAACCCCTGGTTGCGGATCTCCACCGGTGATTTCAACGGGGAGCGAGTGATTGGCAAGTGGCAAGCTGTCATCGGCCTCAACCCCTGCCCTGGTGGCGGCGGCGATACCGGCCTGGTGACCATCTGCAATGGCCTCTTCCAGTTCCAATAGGCCGTTCGCAGCACCCGCAGCGGAACTCCAGGCTTCGGTAGCGGAAGCCAGGCCGCTGATCGGACCAGCAACGGAGTGCAGCGCCGCATAGTAATCCGGTATCCAGCCAGCGCTGACGAGCAGGCTGTCACAGCTGATGTCCTGTTTGATGCCAGACGCATCAAGTACCGCAACCCGTACACTACGCAGACTACGACCACCCAGCGCCACCACGACGGCGTGACCGCTTAGGCAAACTACCCCTTCATCTTCAAGAGACGCCTGTTCGGGAGCCTCGCAAACCGGGCGAGTATCGACGATCGCCGCGACATTCATGCCACCCTTGATCAGGCGTTGAGCCGACGTGTACAGACGGTTGTGGCAACCGAACAGGACAACATTCTGACCAACGCGTACACCGTAGCGTGCCAGGTATCGCTCCGCTGCACCAAGTAACATCACACCCGGCAGATCATTATCGACAAAGGCAATCGGTTGTTCGATGGCGCCGGTTGCAGCAACGAATGCGCCGGAGTGAATTCGGTAGACAACGGCCTTGTCCGCCAGGCCGCCGGGCTCACGGTGTGCAACGACTAACTGGCCAGAACTGCCGACAACCGCGGTTTCGGTCAGAATACGTACCGAGCGTGCCTGCAATTCCTCGAGCGTTGTCCTGACCCAGTCAAGGCTAGCATGGCCGTCTATGACTGCGTCTTCAAACTCCAGTTCTCCACCAAGCACCGGTTCACGTTCGCAGATCATGGTTCGCGCACCACCACGCGCTGCTGCAAGTGCTGCGGCGAGGCCTGCGGGTCCGGCCCCGGTGATCAGTACATCACAGTCAATGTGCTCCACCCTCGGTGGTTCAAGCGTACTGCCACTCGCCGTCGCACCCAGTCCGGCCAGACGCCGGATGATACCCTCGTAGGCGTGCCATCGGGGCCACATGAATGTCCGGTAATAAAAACCGGCGCTGAATAAACCGCCAACGACACCAAACACCGAAGCGAGGTCGTAACGTAACGACGGCCAGCGGTTCTGACTGACGATTCGCATGTCCTGCTGCAAGGTGAGGCACGGTGCCGGAAGGTTGGAGATGCAAAACTCTCCAGGATTGTTGGTTAGAAGGGCATTGGGTTCCTCAAAGCCTGCACTCAACACGCCACGTGGTCGATGGTACTTGACACTGCGCCCAAACAGTCTTGTACCCGCTGCGAGCAGTGCGGAGGCCGCGGTATCACCAGCAAAACCCTGGTAGGTTTTGCCGTCAAAACGGAAGCTGATCTTCTCATTGCCCAACCTGTGGCCGGTACGAACGGGCGTCTTCATTCCGGACCCCCGGTTTTGACAATGCTGTCGAGAGCCTGTATTTCCAATACCTCGCCAGTTGAAGGATTGCGCCAGATTTGCAGCCATTGGCGACATCCACTGACATGCTGCCAGTACTCGACACAGCTGTCAGTGCGGTTCAATCGCTCATACACAGCGCTGATTGCATCATCACTTTCCGCCACCATGCCACGGCAGTGGAATTCCTCCGCTTGCCTGGGACCGCAAAATGGGCAATGTAACTGCATATTAGTGCAACCCCGCAAACGGGCCTGTGCCCACTTCATCGATTGGCCTGCCCTCGGCGAAGCGCCGCAGGCTGAAATGACGGATCAGGTCTGGCGCAGTGCCACTTGCCACGAACTGCGCAAAGGCTGCGCCGGAGGCGGGTATGGCTTTGAAACCGGTGTAGCACCATCCGCCATTGATGAATACGTTTTCGTAGCCCAGGCGATCCATGATGGGGCTGCCATCCATGGTCATGTCACAAGTGCCAGCCCATTGGCGCAACAATCTCAAACCGGCGATCTGCGGTAACATGGTGACAGCGCCCTGAACCACTTCGGCGAGACGATGCCACTGTGCCTCTTGGTTATAGGAAGCAAATCCATCCAGCTTGCCACCCATGACCAAACCGCCCTTATCTGACTGGGAAATGTAGGTCTCGGCATCGTCGTAGAGCCAGATCAGCAGGGTGTCGAGTACTGGTTTGACCGGTTCCGTTACCATGGCCTGTAACAGGTTCGTTTCGATCGGTAGCGGTACACCGAGCATGGTACCGATCGGCCCCGTGTGACCCGCCACCGCGAACACGATCCGCTCGGCCTTGACATGACCACACGTGGTTTCAACACCAGTTGCGAGCCCTGCTGATGTGCGCACCCCGGTGACTTCACAGTCCTCGATAATATCGACCCCCAACGCTGCCGCTGCCCTGGCATAACCCCAGACAACGGCATCATGCCGGACCGTGCCACCGCGCCGCTGCAACAATCCGCCCACAATCGGGTAGCGTTGAGGGCTCTCGAGATCCAGTTCCGGAACAAATTGTCCGAGGGACTTACGGTCAAGCAATTCGGCGTCAATTCCTGCCAGGCGCATGGCGTTGCCGGTACGTGCGAGTTCGTTCATCAGGTCATCAGAGTGAACAATCTCAACCATACCGCGCGGGCTGTACATCACGTTGAAGTTGAGATCCCGTGACAGGGTTTCCCAGCGCCGTAGTGAGTCTTCGTAAAAATGGTGGTTTTCCGGCAGTGTGTAGTTCGAACGTACGATGGTGGTATTTCGGCCTACATTGCCATAGCCCAGCAGGCGCTTTTCCAGCACTGCAATCCGCCGGATACCGTGATCCCGTGCTAGGTGATAGGCCGTCGCGAGGCCGTGACCACCTGCTCCCACCACCACAACATCATAAGCATCCTGCAGTTGGGTTCCACCCCACAGGCGTTGCCAATAACTGCCGCTGGCCCGGGCAGCTTTGACCAGCGACCAGCCCGAATAGCGCTGCTGCGGCTGTCTCATGCCAGCCTGTTCACACTAGCCCGCAACTGGTATGTCCGGAGGGACTGGCGCGGCTACGGTCATCGGAAGAATGGGCAATTCAGTTCGCGCTGCGGCTGTAGACGATGCGACCGCCGAGCACGGTGTGCAGCACTCGCGCCTGCAGCAGTTCGGCATCCGGCACGCGTAGAATGTCGTGCGAGAGCACCACGAAGTCGGCGAGCATTCCCGGTGCGAGTCTGCCCTTCAGGTCTTCCTCGAATGCCGCCCAGGCATTGTTGCGGGTATAGCTCGCGAGCGCTTCGACGCGCGTGAGACATTGTTCGGGGTGGAACGTGCCGCCATCGGTCATGCGTCGCGTCACCGAGCCATAGAAGCTCGCGAGCGGATCAATGTCTTCCACCGGCACGTCGGTGCCGTTGGTCACAACAGCACCAGTGTCCCACAGCGAACGCCACAGCATCGAGCTCTCGCCCGCGCGTTTTTCGCCGAGCCGTTTGGCCATCCACGAGCCGTCGGAAGTCGCGGACACACCGTGCATCGAGGCGATAACACCAAGCTGTGCAAAGCGCGGCGCATCATCGGCGTGCAGGTGCTGTGCGTGTTCGATGCGCCAACGCAGTCCGCGCGGATTTGCCTGCCCACGCCACACCTGCTCGTAGAGGTCGAGAACCTCCCGGTTGGCGCGATCCCCGATCGCGTGTGTGTTCAGCTGGTAATCATTCGCGAGTGCGAGCCGCGCCGTCTCCTCGATCATCGCCAGCGAATCCACCACCAGCCCGATGTTTTGCGGCTCGTCGGCGTACGGCTCGAGGAGCCAGGCGCTGTGCGATCCGAGCGCACCATCGGCCAAACGCTTGATGGAACGCACCGTCAAGAAATTGTTCGCGTACCCGACCACGCGGTACCGCGCTAGGTTGGCAGCAAGGTTCGCGTTCGACTCGTAACCGACCATCGCGTACATCCGCACCGGGAGTTCACCCGCATCTGCAAGCTCGCGGTATAGATCGATGGTGGCAAAGGGAACGCCTGCATCTTGAAAGCTCGTGATGCCTTTCTCGAGCGCTTCGCGCCCGGCGCCAAGTGCCCATTCACGATAGATGGCACGCTGCACCGCCGGGTCGCGTGTGCTCGCGGCGCGAAATTGTGCTTCGAGCACGAGATCCGCCGCGCGGTCCACGAGCCAGCCGGTGGCCGCCCCCGTGGCATCACGCGCAATCGTGCCGCCCGGCGGATCAGCACTCATGTCATCGATGCCGGCCAGCGCAAACGCCGCGGCATTGGCCATGTAGCCGTGGCCGCTTGCGTGCTCGAGAAGCACGGGGTTGTATGGTGCCGCGGCATTGAGTGAAGTATTCAGCGGCACACCGTCGACGTTATCGCGTGGCACCGACGACCATTTCTCCTGGTGCCAGCCACGGCCTAGAATCCACTCACCCTGCGCCGCGCCTGCTGTGGCCTCGCGCACTTGAGCGACAATGGCATCCCAGTCGCGCGCCCCGCGCAGGTCGAGCGTACCCTGCGATTCGCCAAGCGCCATAAAATGGCCATGCCCCTCGATGAATCCGGGCACCACGAGCTTACCGCCCGCATCAAGTATGCGCGTGTCCGGGCCGGCCAGAGCGCTTATCTCCTCGTTGCTGCCGAGCGCGGCGATTCGGTCACCGCTAACCGCCAGCGCTTCAGCGTGCGGTTGAGCCGGTTCCAAGGTCTCGATTGCGGCATTCAGAAGCACCAGGTTCACTGGCGGCGGGGCCACAGCCACGGCCGCGGGCATGCCGAGCAGGAATACGCTGCAGAGTCGCCCCATCATTCGTTTTACGATCACGATTTTGATCTTCATAGAAATTGCGTCTCTAGGGGCTCGGCAAATCCTCCTGCCAGCCGCGTAGCCAGTCACGCACCAGAGGTTCGGGCAGCAACTCCGAAAGCGTGTCGCCCGAGTAGACCACGCCGTTCTTGACCACGTAGCGGATTGCGGTGCTGTTGTGGATATCCTCGAGGGGATCAGCGTCCAGAACCACGAGGTCGGCCATCTTGCCTGGCTCGATCGTGCCCAGGTCCTGCTCCAGGCCGATGATGCGGGCCCCGAGTACGGTGGCCGCACGCAGCGCGTCGTGATTGTCCATGCCACTTGCGAGGTTCCAGAGCTCCCAGTGGAAACCCAAGCCCTGGCGTTGCCCGTGCGCTCCCACGCCCACCATGCCGCCGGCGCGGATCACGGCGCCCGCCGACTGCGCGAAGCGCGGAAACTTAAACTCCTCGTCGTGTAGCCACTGAGCCCAGATAAGCTCGCGCCGGCGCGCCTGGCGATCCAGGAAGGGATGCGGCGTCAGGCGGGCGAGCTTGGGGTCGTCGTGAACGGGCATCCGTGGGTAATAGTACTCCTCGCCGCCCACCGCGCCGTGGGTGATCAGCAGCGTGGGCACGTAGCCCACACCTGAGCGCGCCATCAGTTCCACCACATCCCGGTACAGGGGCGCTATCGTGAAGTAGTGCTGGTGGGCTGTATAACCGTCGATGATCTCGGTGATGCCGGGTTTGTTCTCGCCGTTGCCCTCGGCAATCGCTAACACACCGGCTTCCACTGCGGCCATCAGCAGCAGTTGGCGCTTGCGCCGGTCACCGAAAGCGTACTGCTTAACGCCGTCCAGGCCGTTGTCCGTCACGTAGCGCCGCAGCAGGCCACGCGCATCCTCGAGATCCTTCAGGTCGTCCACGTTCTCGGGCAGCAGGATGCCGCCGGTACCGAAGAATCGAGGTCCGACGAACTCGCCGGTCTCAACCAGGTCTGCGTAGTCCACCAGTGAGGGCCCTGCCGCCCCCGTGTCGTAGCCGGTAGTGACGCCGTAGGCAAGGCTCGAGACGAACTCCCAGGGCTGGATCAGGCGGGTCTCCTGGACAGAACCCTGGTGGTTGTGAAGGTCGAGGAAACCCGGCACGATGGTCTTGCCCGCGAGCTCGAGCCGCTTCACTCCGGCGGGAACATGCAGCATGCCGCGCGCCCCGACTGCCGCAATGCGGTTGCGCGTGATCAGGATGTCGGCCTCCGGCAGGATCTCATCGCCGCGCATCGTGATCACCCGTGCGCCGCTCAGCAGGATATTGCCCTCGGGCACCTGGCGCGGCAGTTCGATCTTGATCTTCGTCTCCTGCAGCGCCGTCGAGTCGAGCTTGTAACGAAACAGCTTAGCGCCCAAGGTAAAGACCGCCTCGCGCCCGTCACGGCCCCAGCCCGCGAATTCGCCGCCGGTGTCGCTGATGCGCCGCACCGACTGTCCGGGGCGCGGAGATTCCAGCGAGACCTCGACCGGCTCCTCGCGCGTGTCGGGCAAGCTGACGAGATAGATCTGCCGCTCGGCCTGCACCAGCAGGTGGTGGCCATCCGGGGAGATCAACGGAGAATTGAAGGGCGCACCGCGCTCCTCGTCCTCGTCGGGCCAGTCGTTGCTGTCGAGCTGACCAGTCGCGTGTACGCGAAAATTGCTGCCGTCGACGTGCACGGACACCAGTTCGCCGCGGCCCGGCAGGTTGGGTTCCGGGTTCTGGAAAACGAAAATTCGTTCGGGATCCTGCGTGAAATGCGGCTGCCCCAACCCGTGCAGCGGCATCACCCGGTGCAACTCGCCGCCCTCGGCCGATACCCATGACAGCTCCGCGCGTGGACGGGAGCGAGGGAACATGGCCTCACCGTAGCTGAGCAGATCTTCGATCCAGGCCTGCCGCGACATCGTGAGAACGGCTATCCGCCGCCCGTCCGGCGAGAAAGCCGGCCAGCCGTAGAACGCAGCCTCGCGCGTGAGACGCACGCGGCGTCCGTCAGCGTCGACACTGTAGACATGCCCAGCCTCCGCCATGTCCTTCCAACTCGCATAAACGATCTGGCGACCGTCCGGCGACCAGGCTGGCTGAAACTCTCCCTCTTCGGCGCCGGTCAGGCGCCGCGGCTTCCCGTCCGGCAGATCCATCACCCATATCCGCCCGAGCGCCGAGAAGGCCACACGCTGCCCATCCGGCGAGAGTGCCGGCGAGGAGATGCGTCGTGCGCGTACCGGTCTATCGGCAAGGCGGCGATCGGCCTTCACCGCTGGCCCCAACGGCTGATCCACCTCGACGCTGAATGGAATCGGGCTCTTCTCGCCGGAAGGGATGGCCAGTTTCCACAGCTTGCCCGCCAGGGTCGTAACCAGTGCTTTCGAGTCGGGCGTGAAGCTCGCGCCCGGCATCAGGTCCCAGCTCGCGTGATTTGCGGTCTGGTCGTCGGACTCAGCGGGATGAAGCAGCCAGCGCTCCGCCCCGTTGGACAGGTCCCGCAGCCTGAGCCCGGTGCCCGCGTGGAAGCGACTCGCGTAGACAAGCCAACGGCCGTTAGGCGAGAGAACGGGTCGCAGCCCCCCGCCCTGCATGTTGCTGAACGGATGGATGTCGCCGGAGTCGCGGTCCAGCACAGCCAGCTGGTATTGCCCGATCTGCGGGTAATAGTTCTGCTGCTCCTTCGGCTTCTGCGCGAAATAGACGTGTTGTGCATCGGCACCGAAGGCCGCACCCACGGCGGTCAAACCATGATCCTTGCCATTCACGAGGCTCGTCGGCGCGCCGCCCGCCAGTGAGTAGAACAGCAGTTCCATCAGTGAATTCCGGACCACACCGGTCCGCGATACTACAATTCCCGCGCCGTCCGGTGTCCACTCGGGCGAGACGAAAACGGTGTCGGTGTCTTCGGTCAGGCGTCGGGGATCCCCGCGCCCGTCGGCGCCCATCAGCCAGATGTTCTCGGAACCATCCCTGTCGCTCACGAAGGCGATGTGCCGGCCGTCGGGCGAGAAGCGCGGCTGGGTATCGAACGCCATCCCGCGGGTGAGGGCCTGTGCCTCGCCGCCCTCGATCGGCAGCAAATAAAGATCGCCCAGCAGGTCGAAAACCAGCGAGCGGCCGTCGGGGGAGACATCGGTCGAGATCCAGGTGCCTTCGTCTGTAGAGAAGCGGATCAGGCGGGTTGGTTCAAGCGGAAGACCTTCTGCAGCGGCTGGTACTGACGAGAGGCAGAACTGGCACATCGCCACCATCAGGATGCTAGCCACGCGCCGACTCAGTATACTCATGCGATACCCTCTTTAAACTTTGCTTCGTCGGCTGGTGACCGATCCTTAGGAAGCCAGCCGCAGCTCCTTGCAAATCATGTCAGCGGAAGTATTTGCGCACACCCGCGCCCATGGTTCGCGGTCTAACAGTGTAGACCGTTTCGCCGCGGCCAAAAAAGGTCTCGGGACCGAACGACCTGAATGTTTCGGCCCGTTCGTTGAACATGTTGTCCAGGTAGACGGAGATTTCCCATTCGCCGATGCTGAACCCGGTACGCAGGTCGACGATCGAGTATGCGGGATTGAGAACTGTTGCGCCGTATTCAAAGGAATCTTCGAATCCGTCGTCTGGGACCTGATTCCAGGATTCCCCTGTGTAGCTGTATTGCAGGCGCGCGAAAGCATCGCCACCACCCATCTGCCAGTCGTACTCCAGGTATGCCGCGAGTTTAAGGTCCGGCGTTAGTGGGAGGCGCGAGCCCCCGGCAAGGAAGTAGGGATCGGTTGTGGGGTCGTTGGGGTTTTCCACGATAACGTCTTCATCGATTTCCGCATTGAACAGGTAGGTTGTAACCAGACCGGTGGACCAGCCGGCGCCGATGATTGCACTGATGTCGAGATCAATGCCGTCCACGATGCCGTCACTCAGATTGGCGACGACAACCTGGTACGGGTAGTGGGTGTCAACTTCTCCGTCGCCGTCCGAGTCGACTAAGGTGAAGTTTTGCGGATCAATCATCTCGAGTTGCATGTCCTTCCAGATCTGGTGGTAGATGGTGACATTCAGCTGTACCCGGCCGTCGCGCCAGCGCGACTTGAGGCCTGCCTCCCAGTTCTGGAGGATGTCAGAGTCGTACTTGAGCGGGAAGGTCGATTCAATGCCCTTTTGCTGGGCGCGATCCCGATTGACTCCCCCCAACCGGAAGCCTTCTGAATAGAGTGCGTAGACCATGCGCTCGTCGTCGATATAGTACTGGAAACCGATCTTGGGCAGCCACCCGTCATCGTCGCTGTCTCCGATCACCCATGAGGGAATCGGGTGTGTCGCAGGTACTCGATCGAAATAAGTGCGATCCACCGAGGTGTCGTACCAGCGCGCACCGGCCAGCAGCTTCCAGTGCTCGTTCAGGCTCCAGGTTCCCTCGCCGAACACCGCCGTGTCTTTGCGGGTGCTCTCCTCGCCGTTTTGCCATTTGATGAGGGTCGGCTCAAGTGGCGGGCGGCCAAAGAATTCCTGCTCGGCCTGAAATTGGGCCCAGGCTTCCATGCGCGTGAAGTCCGTCACATAGGTGCCGGCCTCCCAGTGCTGATCCGATTCCTGGTAGAAGAAGCCGAGCGTCCAGTCGAGCCGCGAGCTCGAGCCCGAAAGCCGGGTCTCGTGGGTCCATCGTTCGTCTTTCTGGTCGTGACGGAACCAGGCGATGGGATCGCCATCGTCTACGTCGTACCCGAAGCCATTCAACTCGCAGGCCGTGGCGTAGTCATAGAGGTTGTAAGCCGCGTAGTAGCCGGTGAACGCATCCGAGCCGCAGCTGCCGCGCCCCCAGGTGCCGAATGCGGCGTGGTAGTACGCCATGTTGTTGGAGGCGTCGAAGACATAGGCCGTGTCGCGCTCGAAATACGACGTAGAACTGGTCAGTTGCGCACTGCCCAACTCGCCTTCGAGTGTGAGCTGGAAGTTGTACCAGGAGTCGTCCCGGAGTTCCTCGACGAACTTGACGGTCTCGAGTTTGCCTAAGCTCCGGTCGAAAGCGTTGAACCCGTGGGCCTCCAAATTCTGGTTGTTGTAAATCCCGGTGATGGCCCACTTGTCGTTAATGAACCACTTGGCCGAGATGCGTCCCCCATACCAATCGATGTCGTTGACATCCTTCCCTGCGACGTCTGCGTTCGTCTTGCTGCCGCCGTAGGGCGTTACGCCCGGCACGTTGTCGATGTAGCCGGCATCCTCTGCGGCGAAGGCGACCAGCCGCACAGCCAGCCGATCCTCGATGAGAGGGATGTTCAGCATCGCATCGGCATCCCAGCCGAGATCTCCGTGCTCGATCTGATACATACCGGTCTGGACGTTGGCGTCGAAGGCACTCGGGTCAGGCTTGGCGACGATGTAACGCAGGGTTCCCGACTGGGAACTGGCTCCGTAGAGCGTGCCTTGCGGGCCCGCGAGGGCCTCGATACGCTCCAGGTCCACTAGGCGGATATCGGGCGTCTTTGCCCCCGTGGTCAGGGGTTGCTCATCCAGGTAAACGGCCGCGGAGGATTCGACAATGAACGGAGATACCGAATCCGCGAGGCCGCGGAACACGACTTTGTTGGAGAGACCACCCGCACCGATCACTGTCATCGAGGGCACGAAACGCGATAGGTCGTGCATGTTGCGGATGCCCAGTTTCCCGATGTCCCTGGGGTTGAAAGCCAGCACCGCCTGAGGTACGTCCTGGCTATTCTCGTCGCGTTTGCGCGCTGTGACGATGACCTCTTCGAGCTCTCTTAAGCCCGCCTCATCCTCCTCCTGTGCCACCGCAATGGGTACGCCGGAAGTAGACGCGACAATAGCGGAAATGGCGCTCGCGAGCGCCCGGCGATCTGGGTTAAAAGGGGCTGATTTTTTCATTTGATTATCCTAGTCGTGAGTCGGCTCTTCTAGTCGTGGATCTGACCCTGTCATATGCATTGTATAGTTTCGATATGAATGATTCAATGAGTGCGCGACCTGAGTGGCGCAATCGCGGTAGGGAGGCTTGAGCGTGGCATGCGGCTGCGTGATCCGGGCCCCGTGAATATGGGGGACGTGGAGAAGGCCATCCTCGCGCGCTGCAAACACGCCGGGCGGCACAGTCATCCACGCCGTGACGGAAGTCGTTTAGAATGAGTGCATCATCGAGTGGATTACCCTATATGCAGGTTGCTGCCATTACACAGGAATTCGAGCGTGCGTTCACGCGGTTGCGTGGTGGCGATGCCGAGGGCGCGGTTGCGCTGTGCCGCGAGACGCTGGTGCGCAGTCCCGACAACATCGATCTGTTGACCTTGCTTGGCGCCAGCCTGAATGCGCTGCGCCATTCGGATGTGGCGCTCGAACCGCTGCAGCGAGCTCTAGAAATCGCGCCCGGATTCGCCCGCGCCCACGAGGAAATCGGACGATCGTTACTGATGCTGCGCCGGGTAGACGAGGCCATCAGCCACCTCGAGCAGGCACTCGTGCTGTCTCCGGGTATGGAAAGTGTGGAGCGCAGTTTGGCGCAGGCGCTGCTGCTCGCCGGGCGTGGTGAAGATGCCGATCGGGTGATCGGGGAGGGTTTCGCGCGCAGCCCGCAGCGCAAGATACTGCTGGCTGCTGCGGAGCACCAACGCGCTGGACGCTTCCGGGAGAGCGAGCCGCTGTTGCGCAAAGTGCTTGCCGTAGAGGCAGATGATGTGAACGCGATGCGCATGCTGGCGCGGGTTGCCGAGGAGGCCAGGCATCTGGACGAAGCCGAGCGGTTACTGCGGCGTGCGGTTGAGCTGAAACCGGGATTCGACGACGCGCGGCTCAACCTAGCACGCGTGCTGAAGGAGAATGACCAACTGGAAGAGGCGGTCAATTGCACTGCCCAGGCAACGCTCGTCAATCCGCGTAATCCACTAGCGCATTATCTGCATGGGAGCATGCTTGCACTGATGCGGCGCTATGAGGATGCGATCGACGCCTACCGCGAGTCCATCCGTTTGCGGGCGCACAATCCTGCGGCGTGGGTGGGGCTGGGGAATCTGCTGAAGACGCTGGGCCGTCAGGAGGAGAGCATCGAGGCCTACCGCGAGGCGCTGCGTCTGCGGCCTGGTTTCGGTGAAGTGTGGTGGAGCCTGGCGAACCTCAAAACGTTTCGCTTCAGTGACGCCGAGCTTGCCGCGATGGAGCAGGGTCTAGAAGATACGGCTGAAGACGATGATGACCGCGTGCATTTCCTGTTCGCGCTCGGCAAAGCGGCGGAGGATCGGGGTGACTTCAAAGCCGCGTTCGCGCGCTACGACGAGGCAAACAGCAGCCAGCGCATGCGCTTGATGTATGACCCGGTCGATACCGAGGTCAAGCACGAGCGCATCCGCGACACATTCAGCACGGAAGTCCTCGCCGCGCGTGTTACGCCGCCTGCGGATGAAGCGGTGCCGATCTTCATTGTCGGCCTGCCGCGATCGGGATCGACGCTGTTGGAGCAGATCCTCGCCAGCCATCCTCTGGTCGACGGGACTGCGGAACTTCCGGATTTGGCTCGTGTGATAGCAGAAATATCGCTCTGCCAGGCGGGCATGCGCTATCCGGAGGCGGTGACGCGTCTGGATACATCGGAACTGCATGAACTCGGCCTGATGTATCTGCAGCGCACGCGCCGCCACCGTAGCGGGAAACCATTCTTCACCGACAAGATGCCGAACAATTTTTCCAGCATTGGCCTGATCCATCTCATTCTGCCGCAGGCGCGGATCATCGACGCACGTCGTCATCCGCTTGACAGCCTGCTTGGCTGCTACAAGCAGCATTTCGCACTCGGTCAGAGCTTCACTTACGATCTGGTGGAGCTGGGCGAGTTCTATCTTGAATACCGGCGCATCATGGAGCACTGGCATGCGGTGCTGCCTGGTCGGGTGCTGGAACTGCGCTACGAGAACATAGTGCGCGAACAGGAGGATATGACACGGAGGCTACTCGACTACTGTGGGTTGCCGTGGGATCCGCGCTGCCTGCGATTCCATGAAACGGAGCGGGCGGTGCACACCGCGAGTTCGGAGCAGGTGCGGCAGCCGCTCTACGACAGTTCCGTTAACCACTGGCGGAATTTCCGTGAACAGCTGGCGCTACTGGTAGAGCAAATCGGTCCCGCGATCGAGGCCGAGGGCTGGCTTATAAATTGAAGTGTCGGCGCTCGCTTTGGAAGCAGGTCGTCGCCATTTGAAAGCTGCCTTGCTTTTCACGTTCAGCGCATGTTAGCTTTTCGGTATCGGGCATGTCAGTGGCTGTCCGCAGAGGCCGCTAGCCGCGGCCGCACAGCAACCACAAAATCGAAAGGGCAAGACAATGGGCTATATCCTACGTCCAGCGGGTCACCAGTCTAAGCGCCGCGGATCCGCGGCGGGGATCGGGAGGCTGCTCATGCTGCTGCTTGCACTCCTCGCGACCGCGCAGATTTCCTTCGGCGCCGATCGCGGCGACGACATCGTCATGCAGGAAGCCTGGATTCCGATGCGCGATGGCGTGCGTCTCGCCGCGGACGTCTATTTCCCCCGAGGGCGAGAACCGGGTGCGGAACATTCCGGCGAAGCGCTGCCGGTGCTGTTTGAATACCTGCCGTACCGCAAGACCGAGGGCCGCGCCTCTAGGCTGGCGCTGTACTCCTATTTCATCCGGCGCGGTTACGTCGTAGCCCGCGTTGACATCCGCGGCACGGGCAACAGCGAAGGCCACCTCGTAGAGTTCGAGTACAGCGAGCAGGAGCAGCAGGATGGCGAGGACGCGATCGCCTGGCTCGCGGGGCAGCCCTATGCGAGCGGCAAGGTCGGCATGTTCGGGTTGTCCTGGGGTGGTTTCAATTCCATTCACATGGCGATGCGCAACCCGCCTGCGCTCAAGGCGATCCTGGCGATCATGGCGGCCGATGACTTGTACGAGGACGATGTGCACTTCATCGACGGAGGCATGCACGTTGACTCCTATGAAATGCTACTGGATCTAGAGAACTCGATGCCTGGGGCACCGGACTACCTCATCGACGAGGACTACTACCGTAACCGCTTCGACACACCGCCCTGGCTGCCCCTGTACAAGCGTCAGCCGCGCGCCGGCCCCTTCTGGGATCGAACGGCTCCGAAGGCCCATTTCGACGCAATCCGCATCCCCACTTTTCTGATCGGCGGCCTGCTGGATGGCTACCGCGACAGCCTTCCTCGCATGCTTCAGCACCTGCAGGCGCCAGTGAAGGCGATCATGGGTCCCTGGGCGCATTCCTGGCCGAACCTGGCCTACCCGCAGCCCGCGATCGAGTGGCGCCACGAAGCGGTGCGCTGGTTCGATTACTGGCTGAAGGACGAGGACACCGGGATTATGGCGGAGCCGCGCTTCGCCGTGTACGTGCGGAACTGGCATCCGCCGCTCACGGACCTTGAGACCATGCCCGGCGAGTGGCGCTGGGAAGAAGGTTGGCCCATCGAGCGCATCGGCATGCGAACGCTCTATCCGCGCGCCAACCGTGGCCTCGGTGACGCGGTTCCCGCCGGCGAGGCCCAGACGCACACCCTCGACTATGTACCTACCAGTGGTGCCGAGGCGGGCGGACCGGTCATGTGGTGGGGCGATCCCACGCCGGACCAGCGCCCCTCGGACGCCTTCGGGTTGGTGTACGAGACCGAGCCGCTAACGGAGGACCTCGAGATCCTCGGTTTCCCCCGAGCCTACCTGAATGTGAGTTCCAGCACGCCGGTCGCAAACTGGTTCGCAAGACTATCGGACGTCGCACCAGGTGGCGCCGTCAGCCTTGTGGCCGGGGCCGGCTTTAACGGCACGCACCGCGAGTCTTCGCGCTCGCCGGCGCCGCTGGTGCCGGACGCCGAGGTGGTGTTAGACATCGATATGCACTTCACCTCCTGGGTGTTTCCTGCCGGCCACCGGATCCGACTGGTGGTGAGCAACGCGCAGTGGCCGATGATCTGGCCAACGCCCGCAGTGATGAG
>CAYZLS010000004.1:0-21070 GCA_964479355.1 uncultured Wenzhouxiangellaceae bacterium
GATGAAAAATGAATTTAGCTTGAATGGGTAAACCGGAAAATACAGAAAGAATGTTGCACTACCCCAGTATTGGCCATTGGCCTTTAAACCAGCCAAATCGCGGTCAAAGCAACCGGCAATAGATAAGTGCGTCGGGGGTTGAAACGCTGCATGTATAAGGGACCTGTACTTGCCAACCAAACAGTCTAGGAACTGTTCTTAAGGAAATCTTAAGCGTCAATCCTTGGGTACTGAAGAATTGTCCTTCTGATTACTGAAATGCGCCGCGGAATCCGGCTTTGAAACCAGCGAATGACAACCAGCGAGGGCTATAGTTGGTTGATTGGATTTAAATATGCTCTTTAGATTTCTTGTCATAATTCACTGTGCATAGAAACAGGTTTGGATTCCAATATTTGCTACATGATCATGCACAAACCCGCGGGGAGTACATCAGCAGCCTGACCGGCCTGCGGGGCTTCGCCGCCTTGTGGGTGCTCCTTTACCATGCTTGGGAATTCTCTGTGCCGCGCGCGATGGTAATTGACCTGGGCATCGCCAAGCCAGGCTTTACAACGCTTTTCGGGCAGTTTTATCGGAGTTCACTTCTTTTTTGTGTTATCAGCATTTTTGCTGAGTTTGCCGTTCGCACACTGGGCCTGCGGGGAACGGGAATTTCCAAAAGCGGGCCCCTACCTTGTCAGGCGTTTCAAACGGGTTTTTCCGACTTTCTGGGCGCAATTACTGGCATTGCTTATTATTGCCTTTACGACCGGCTTTTATGTGTTTCCTTCTGGCCAGGACCTGTTCGCCCACGTGTTGATGGCCTTCCACCTGCCGCCCACTTGGACCAGTCCGATTAATGGGGTCTGGTGGACCCTGCCAACGGAATTCCTGTTCTATTTACCCCTCATACCGTTGGATTGAGCGTCCATTTCTGCAACGGCGCCCTGCAACCCACATCAAATAGAAATACACACGCTTGCGTAGTGCGCCCTCAAGGATGTTGCGCAATGGCCGCCATATCGACATAATTCCTACAATCAAGCTCGGGTGCATGCAATGCAAAAAAGTGGATTATTGCTTCTTCTGTCTTTCCTTTGTGCAAGCTCAATGGCACAGGTGATGGTTGAAGATGAAGTTGTCGCCGGCGAAGAAGCCATTACCGTCAACCCGATTGTTGATGATCCGCTGCAAATTGAGATTAACGAATGGCCCGTACCCTGGCAAAACACCCGCCCGCGTGATCCAGATATCGCCCCCGATGGCAGCATCTGGCTGGTGGGCCAGGGTGGTGATTACGCCGCGCGTTTTGATCCTGCCAGTCAGGAGTTTTCGCGTAAAGCTTTACCACCGGGTACCGGACCACATAACCTGATTGTTGATCGGGATGGCTCGTTGTGGATCGCTGGCAACCGGCAGGCTTTCATTGGCCATATGAATTCCCGTACTGGCGAGATCAGCCGTTTTTCTATGCCCGATGACACCGCCAGGGACCCGCACACACTGGTGTTTTCCGGTCGCAATGAAATCTGGTTCACCATGCAGTGGAGCAACTTTGTCGGCCGGCTGAACAAGCGCACCGGTCATATCGACCTAGTGCCCCTGCAAAGCGAAAAAGCACGGCCTTATGGCATCAAGGTGGATTCAACAGGCCACCCTTGGGTTGCCTTGCTGGGCACCAATGGCCTTGCCACCATTGATCCCAAAACGCTTAAACTTGAAGTGGTTTACCTGCCACGTAAAGATGCCCGTTTGCGGCGACTTGTGATTACGAACGACGATGCAGTCTGGTATACCGATTACGCCCAGGGTTATATTGGCCGCTACGCACCCGAATCGGGGGAATTCAGCGAATGGAAGACACCCAGCGAACGCGCCGGCCCCTATGCAATGGCGACCGATGGTAGCGACAGAATCTGGTTTGTGGAAACCTGGCCAGAGCCAAATTTGCTGGTCGGTTTTGATCCATTGGCTGGCACCTTTTTCAGCGTCACACCCATCCCGAGTGGTGCCGGCTCGGTCAGGCACATGGCCTATGATCAGGCCACCAACAGCTTATGGTTCGGCACTGATACCAACAATCTTGCCCAGGCCTTACTGCCTTAAATTGTATTTCAAGGTTTCTGAATGACGGTGATCGTGATTTTATGCGAAACCACCGGTGGGTTGTGAGGTATATGAGAATGGTTTCCCAACAATAATTGCAGGGTATGTTTACCTGGCTTCAAGCTCAGGGTAGTTTCCGTCTGCCCACCACCGAAATGACGAACCTGTTGGCTTTTTGGTAACGGCTGATCCATGGGTGGCAACGAGTCGATATTAATGAGTAAATGGTGATGACCCGTATTGGCAGCATCAATACCTGCCGGCGCCACACCTATGCCCCGCAACCCAAAACTCACTTTAAACTCACCATTCACAAGCTCACCATCTTGAGGTGCAATAAAATACAGGCGTGCCTCTGCGGGTGAAACGCTGCGGGTGCCAGAAGCGGCTGACGCAGATACTGCTAAACAAATGATGGCCACCATCATTGCTGTAATTTTCATATGCGTCCTCCCTGGTTGCTGTGACGCTCCCGACCAGCGGGTTTGTCAGTATAGAGTATTTAAACCGGTGGGAGTGCGAGCAGAAATGAAGCACGAACAGTTTATAAAACCTGAAACCCTTGCCAGTAAGGGTCGTCCTGTGGGTCAACCGTGATGGTGTTTTCCCCGTAGATTCGGGCCCACCCCTCTATAGATGGAATAATTGCCGGGTAGTCGCCAACCTGTGTAAGTGCTTCTACGCGGCCGGTAAACTGGCCGCCAAGGTAGCTTTCATGAACAAACTGATCACCCTTTACCAGACGCCCTTGCGCCGCCAGTTGGGCCATCCGTGCAGATGTGCCGGTGCCACATGGCGAGCGGTCAATTGCACAATCACCATAGAAAACAGCATTGCGTGCATCTGAACGGAGCTGTAACGCTTTGCCGGTCCATTGAATGTGGGTCAAACCAGATATGCGGGAATCCTGAGGATGAACAAAACTGTACTTTTCATTCAAGCGAGCACGCAACAATGGGCTTATGTGTAAAATATCAGCGGCACAGAGGTCTGCCAGGTCTTGGTAATGCGGTTGCGGGTCAACAATAGCGTAGTAGGCGCCACCATAACCCACGTCAACTTTTAGCACGCCCCCCAGTTCAGGGCAGTCCACACTCAATCCGCTTGCATGCAGGTATGACGGCACATTTCTCAGCTTGACCGACTGCACCCGACCATTGCTTTGCGTATACTTCGCCACCACCTTGCCGGCCGGGGTATCCAGGTTCAGTTCACCTTCATTGCGTGGCTTGACCAGGCCCTTTTCAATCGCAATAGTGACCGTACCGATGGTGCCATGACCGCACATGGCCAGGCAGCCTGAGGTCTCTATATACAACACCCCTAGGTCACAATCGGCACGGCAACTGGGGTAGATTATGCTGCCTGACATTATGGCGTGCCCGCGTGGTTCAAACATTAATGCCGTGCGTATCCAGTCGAATTCTCGCAAAAAATGCTCGCGCCGGTCCAGCATGCTCGAACCCTTGAGCGGCGGAGCACCTGTTGTGACGACCCGTACCGGGTTACCACAGGTGTGGGCATCAATGCACTTAAAGGCCGTGACCGGTGGTGTTTTCATGTTGCTGGGTAACGTTAAAAAAAAGGGCCCCGCCGGTCAAAGCGAAAAGGCCGCAGGTCAATTGCAGGTGCATTTCCAACTACCATATCAGCAATAATTCGACCCGTAGTTGGGCCCTGGGTCAAGCCATAATGGCCATGTCCGAAGGCATAAAATACGTTTTCATGGCGTGGCGAAACCGAAATGACAGGCGTCGAATCGGCCATCATTGGACGCTGACCCATCCACTCACTTACACCGTTGGTTTGTAAGCCATCCAGATAGCGGCTGGCATGTTTGAGCAGGGCTTTGGCTCGTCGGTAATCGGGCGCTGCATCCGGCGCCGCAAATTCTGCTGTACCCGCAATCCTTAAACCATCTTGCATGGGTGTCATGACAAATGCCCGGCTCAATGACATCACGGGAAATTGCAGCGTAATTCCGGGCTCGTTGATCATGCTGTGGTAGCCGCGCTTGGCGACCATTGCCAGTTTGAAATCCAGTTGCCCAGCAATGAAATTAGACCAGGCCCCGGCCGCCACCACAAGTTTGTCTGCCTTGATCTGACGACCGCTTTGGGTCTGCAGACAAACACCAGCGGCGGTTGATGTCACCTGGGAGATTCGATCCTGCACCCAGTCGCCCCCGCCGGCAATACAATGTTGGGCGATACGCGCTGTGACCTCAGCAGGATCTACCAGGTGCTGCCAGCGGGGCATCAGCATCGCTACACCTTTTCCCAGATTCAGGCATGGCACCTTGGCCTTAATTTCTGCCGGGCTGAGTCTGGTTGTTTCGAAACCAAGCCGCCTACCCAGTTCTCTTTTCCATCGCTCTTCAAGAAATTCTTTTTCCGTGTCATAGAAATGGATGGCGCCAGCTGCAACGCGCAAATGAGTGGATTCAGTGGCCGTGAGGATCTCGTCATAATCTGCCCGCACTGTGCGCATCAGCAGCGTTTGTGCGCGGGCGATCGCCTCGACTTTTGGCATGCTACTGACCCGCCAGAATTTCCAGAACCACGGCGCAATAGCGGGGAAATCTTTGATCCGGATACACATTGGACCCAGTGGATCCAACAACCAACCAGGAATTTTTTTCATGACACCCGGGTAGGAAAGTGGAATAACGCTGGTTGAGGAAATACAGCCCGCATTGCCGAAGCTACAGGATTGGCCCGGCAGTTCACTATCGACCAGCGTAACTTCCAGGCCCTTGCGTTGCAGGTGCCAGGCACAACTGGCACCTACAATACCGGCACCGATAACGACGCAATGATTACCCATCTCAGCTCAATTCATCCAAGCCATTTACCAAGCCTTCCAGAATTGCAATGATCGCATTTAGTGCCCTGATTGCGCCAGCACCATTTTCATCGGCAACAGCGCAGGCAAGACCTGACTGCAAGCGCTGTCAGGTTTTCGGGGTCAGAAACTAGGCTTGCTACCGCAGAGTAATTTGGCACCAATACTTAATTAGGGCTGGAAACGCCGTACTAGTGTACTAGTTGCTCCGAATCTTAATCGAGCCATTGACGGTATCGAGATTTAACCGGGCGCTGCCGTTGCCGATATCGCCATTCAAATCCTTGCCTACCAGGCCCTTGTCAGCTTCGAGATCAAAGTCACGCCTGTTGATACCGCCATTGAGGGTGTCTGCATCGACGTTTACATTTGCATCTTGTGGCAATCTCAGCGTTACCCTGCCATTGGCCGTTTCAATTGAATCCAGGTTGGTACCGGCCGGTGCTAGGATTTCGTATCTGACCTGACCGTGCTGGTTTCCACGAGAAAACCAGCTGTCAGATTCTGGCAAGTCAGTTTCAACCGCAATGCTGTCAGCAGAATGAGAAATGTCGATTTTAATTCCATCCAGTTGTTCCTGGTTATCGGCTTTTTTGTACGCAATAATTTCAACACTGTCGCCATCATCTCCGCTAATAGTAATGGAACCATTGACATTGGAAACACTGAGACGGCCACCTTCATTGAGCTTGAAGGAAAATTTTTCCTCCTCAGTGACACTGGCAAAAAGACTACCCGATGCCAGTAATACTGCGGTTAATACAATGAACCTGAATTTCATGATGGCTGCTCCGTCAAGTTAATATTGGTGATTCCAGTGCTTTTCGTCGCAGTCGACGCCCCGGTGCATCGTCTCTGGCACCAGTCCTCCGGATATCTGTGTAACGAACTATAATAGAGTTTGATGGGGGTAACCCCAAAGTGGTTTAAATACACTCAAAAATAACTGAGCAATTTTCAGTAAAAAATTAAAGATGGATCAGAATCAAACAATCAAAATGCCAACGATCCGGCCCATTGAGCCTGGCGATATTACGGTAGTAGCCGATATTATCCGGCAGGTGATGACGGAGTTTCAGGCGGTTGGTTGCGACTACTCAATCAATGATGCCGAAGTCGATGATATGTACAGTACTTATGCACCAGCGGGTTCAGCCTTTTATATCGTGGAGCATGACGGTCAGGTCCTTGGTTGTGGTGGTTATGCACCCCTGACAGGGGACGATAAGGATATCTGCGAACTGCGCAAGATGCATTTTCTGCCCACATTGCGCGGTACTGGCATGGGCAAAAAATTGCTCCAGCAGTGTCTTGATAGCGCAACCCGGTCCGGTTACCTGCTGTGTTACCTGGAGACCATGCAGGGCATGCACCAAGCATGTCGTCTATACCATAAGCATGGATTTACCGGCCTTGATCAGCCAATGGGAAATACCGGCCATAGCAGTTGCGAAAGCTGGATGGTAAAAACATTGGAACAATAAACCGGGACCGGTCTGGGCCGAAGGTCTGGAGTGATATTCCGGTTAGTGCGCTGGAAATACTGCCGTCGGCTGGGCTTCACCCAACATCTGCTGACGCACCAATGGTATCGGCGGCCCACCATAGCTTAGGAACATATCGTGAAACTCCCGCCAGGCCTTTCGGCCGCCACGCTTGGCCGTCCAGTCAGCGCGTAGTTGCCTTATCATCAACTTGCCCATGGTGTAGTTCAAATAGGCTGGATCGTATGTACCCCGAGCGGCTTGCTGGATGGCGGTACCTTCACTCTGAAACCCTTCCCGCATAAAAAATTGCTTTGAATCTTCAACAGACCAACCCTGGGTATGCAGTCCAATGGTCGATAAGAAGCGTGCATCCCTGAGCAGGGCATTACTGATTTGACCAATTCGGGTTTCTGCATCGCCGCCACGCAAACCGGCCTCGATCATCAATTCCTCGGTGTAATGTGCCCAACCCTCAGCGAATGCATAACCGATAAACACTCGACCATAAAAGAATTCAGCCCGATTGGCATGTAGAAAATTCAAAAAATGCCCCGGCCAGACTTCGTGCACAGAAGTAAACAGAAGGTCAGCTTCACCCGCAATAAAATCTGCCTGAACCGCTTCTGGCCATTGTGGGTTGGGCGGTGAAATGTAGTAAACAGAAGCCTGACCCTTTTCCCAGGCACCCGGGATATTGATATAGGCAAAATTGGAGCGGGCATAGGGTGGGGCCTCATCCACTTTGGCCAGTTCATCACCTGGGATACTGACCAGGTCCTGCTGCACTATGAATTTCCGGGCTTCCTGCAATTGCTGACGGGCGCTTTTAATAGATCCTTCGTCCGGCTTATGACTGGACATCAATGCAAAGCAATCCTGGATGCTGACACCCGGCGCAAATTCAGCGCAGGCTACTTCCAGATTCTGCAGATTGCGCCGCATGTCGGCCCGTCCGATGGCCTCCAGCTCGGCAAGAGAAATATCTACCCGCTCTGTGTCCCATAACATTTGCCGGAAGAGCTCAGGTCCCAGGGCAAAATCCTCTGTGGCGGTCGGCAGGTTGGATTTTAACCATTCCGCCATGCCTGCCATGGCGTTGATCGCCTCAGTGTTTGCATCGGCGAAAGCCTGTTGCAGGTTTTTGTTGGTAACTTCCGACCACACGCCGGGTACATCGTCACGGAAATACACCGCATAACCACCGAATGCATCGATGCCCAGCTGCAACCAGGTGCGCGGCATTGGCATGGTGAGGTTGGCCCGAATCTGACTGATAGCCTGCGGCACCTTTTCAAGGTACCGAGTGAAGCCGGCCATGCGCTCCTCTAGCGGTGCATAGTCCAGCGCAATATAGGCACTGGGATCCAGTGAGTCACTCATCCAGCCAAGGTAGTACTGCGGGCTGCGAAACGGCAGATTGGCCTTTTCCATCCAAAAAAGATCTTGGTCAACCCTAGAAATCAAATAATCACGCTGATAAAGCTGTTCAGAATTCAACTGATCCCCTGTGAATGCCAACGCCTCATCTCGCTGGCGGTGCAGCCGCGAGATTTCTTTTACGATTGCCTCACGACTCCAATCGGGTAGCTGGCCATCAAACTCATGCCGCCCCTGGGTAACCGCCCATTGGGGATGTGCATGGATGTGAGCCTCAACCTGACGCGTGACAAATTGATCCCAGGTTTCAGTTTGCGGTGGTTGCTCCTGCTGGCAGGCAGACAAAACAGTCACGCTGATGAAGATCAACGCAAGCAGGATTCGCGATTGGATGTTGCTCATCTATGTTACGCCATGCATCAACTTGTTAATCGCCGGGGCAAGCACCAGATAAACCACCCCAAAGACCAGGCCGATCCAGAACAAACGTATGTACACGTCAGAATACTGGGTGATGGTTGCAGCAACCATGGAGCCATGCCCGCCGCCGGATCCACCAGAAGCAATTGCAGCAATCAAACCGGCCACGTACTGCGCCATGGCGATGGAAAGAAACCAACCACCCATGGCCAAACCCACATCCTTATCATCGGCCAGTTTAGTCACCATACTCAAGCCGATCGGTGACAGGCACAATTCCCCGGAAGTGTGCAATAAATAACACAGTGCCAGGAAAATCCAAGGCACCAGGCCGGCGGTATTTTGCATGCTGCCTATAGCAAAAACCAGCAACACAAAGCCCAACGCCACCTGAATTAAACCCAGCGCAAACTTACGTGGGATAGATGGATTAATGCCCATTTTATCCAGCTTGGGCCAAAGCAGCGCGAACGCTGGTGCAAACAATAAAATATATAGCGGGTTCAATGACTGAAAGACCCCAAACCCGCCCGCTTGCCAGGTCTCCATAGATCCGTACATCGGCGTGACAAACTCCCGGGCAAAGAAATTCAGAGAGCTTCCGGCTTGCTCAAACAGCGCCCAGAAACAGGCATTGGCGATAAACAGGATGAGCATGGCAATGTAGCGGTGTAATTGCACTTTATTTCTTGAACGGATGCCGGCCACAACGAAATACCCCATCAGACCCAGCATAATGGTTACCAGCAGGTAGCCCAGAATAATGCTTTCCGAGAGTAGGAAATAAACCACACCAGCGAGCGCTATGGCGCCGGCCCCGACCGCGAAAAACCGCCCCCAGCCTTCCTTGCCTTCATCCGGCAAACCGATATGTCCCAGAGATTTCTTGGTCACTTCAAGAAACAAGGTCGATAAAATCATGCCGATACCGGCTGCAAAAAAACCCCATTTCAAACCCCAGGTCGCGCCGATCCAGGCAGATGTGATAATCGGGGCAATCAGAGCGCCAAGATTGATCCCCATGTAGAAAATGGTGAAACCGGAATCACGCCTGACATCAGAGAGCGCATATAATTTTCCGATCATGGTGGATATGTTCGGCTTGAATAAACCGTTTCCCGCAACGATCAGCGACAGGCCAACCAAGAACCAGTTCAGGTCTTCAATGAGCAGCATAAACAAACCTGCCGCCATGATGATCGCACCAAGCAGTATGGAACGCTGATAGCCCAGCACACGATCGGCAATATAACCGCCCGCAATACCGGTCGCATACACCAGTGCGGTATAGCCACCATAAACAAGACTGGCCTCTGCATTGGCCCCGACACCCATATGGCTGAAAAAAATAGTTGCTACATACACCGCCAACACAGCGCGCATGCCATAGTAGGCAAAGCGCTCCCACATTTCGATGTTGGACAACTGCCACAAGGCTTTGGGGTGACCTAAAAAGTCCCCTGCGGGTAAATCTGGCTGCAGAGCGTTTCCTCCATCTGTTTGATCGGTCACGGTTGAGGCTCCAAATCTGTTTTGAAATTAAGGTCGTGGTCATTGCGGATGCGATTAGAACCTTGTCCGCAGAAAAAACACGGCCAGCATACCATTTCAATGACCTATTCATCGAATCCGCTTGCATGCGATAATTGCAGTTAATCTTTTGTCGGCAAAGGACCATGGAACATGGAACATGGATCAGCAAACTGCACAAATTTTTATTGATGAACTGTGGATGGATTCCATCGTTCCCGAACTGGTTGAGTACATCAAGATCCCCAACCAGTCACCTGACTTTGATGCAGTCTGGGCCGAACATGGCTACATGGAAGATGCCGTCCAACAGATTTTCAGCTGGTGTAAACAGCAAGACATTAATGGAATAGCGCTGGAAATTGTCCGGCTGGAAGGTCGTACCCCATTGATTTTCATGGAAATTGAGGCGCAGGGTGACGCTGACCCCGATGACACCATCCTGATGTATGGCCACCTGGATAAGCAACCGGAAATGACCGGCTGGGCTGATGGCCTGGGACCCTGGACACCGGTCATCAGAGACGAAAAACTGTATGGCCGTGGGGGTGCAGACGATGGTTACGCGGCCTTCAGCTCATTGGCTGCCATCATGGCGGTACAAAGACAAGGCCTGCCGCATGCCCGCTGTGTGGTTATTATCGAAGCCTGTGAAGAATCCAGCAGTTATGACCTGCCTTTTTATATCGACCACCTCAAGCAGCGCATCGGCACACCCTCGCTGATTGTCTGCCTTGATTCTGGTGCTGGCAATTATGAACAACTGTGGCTGACGGTTTCGCTGCGTGGCATGGCTGCCGGTATCCTACGGGCAGATGTACTGACAGAAGGTGTGCATTCAGGATATGCGTCGGGCGTTGTGCCTTCCAGTTTCCGCGTATTGCGACAATTGCTCAGCCGGCTTGAGGATGAAAACACTGGTGAAGTACTACCACAATACCTGTATGCACCCATCCCGGAACAACGTTTGCAACAGGTTCAGGCCATGGCCGCTGCGCTTGGCGATGATGTTTGGAAAGCCTACCCGCTGGTCGAGGGGGCTGAACCAATGGCGGATAACAATGTGGAACGAATTTTGAACCGCACCTGGCGGCCGGCGCTGTCCTATACCGGCATTAACGGGATACCTTCGCTGGGCTCTGCAGGTAATGTTTTGCGCCCGTTTACGGCGATGAAACTTTCCATGCGCCTGCCTGCCACCGTGGATGGCGAAGTGGCCAGCCAGGCCATGAAAGAAACCCTTGAAGTAAACCCACCGTCCAACACCAAAGTCAGTTTTGAGGCCGACCATGCTGCTTCTGGCTGGAACGCGCCGGAAACCGCACCGTGGCTACATGCCTCACTTGAAAAGGGCTCTCAGGGGAGCTATGGCCGCGGTGTCATGTACATGGGTGAGGGCGGTACGATTCCATTTATGACCATGCTGGGGGATTTTTACCCGGAGGCACAATTCATGGTCACCGGGGTGCTGGGACCGAAGTCCAACGCCCATGGCCCGAACGAGTTTTTACACATTCCGTTTGCCCGCAAACTCACGACCTGTGTAGCACAGGTGGTTGCAGATCACTGCCAACAAGAGGCCTGAACGAATTTGCAAATTTTTGATGTACTAAACCTTCAGGTAGCGCAGTTTGGCGACTGTAAACACGGTCCCTCAAGATCATCACGCTCGACCTGAAAAGTTGCATGTGATATCTCAAACCACTCCTGTAGTTGCTGAGCCAGCGCAGGCCGAAACGCCAAATAACAAAGCCCGATACAACCACTCCGAACGATACCAATGCATCGGCCGCCATGTGCAGGTAAGCCCCCCTGAATAGTGAGGTCATGGTCTTTGCCTGAGATAAAAAACCAAGCCGTAACCGCATTGATTACAACCCCGATTCCTGCTACAGCCATAATGGTCTGACCGACGGGTTCAACCGGGGTTAAAAACCTTTGCAGCGCTTCCCAACTGATGATCGCAACCGCTGCCAGCAATAGCAAACCACTGAACATTGATGCCAAAATGGTCGGCTTGATGATGCGCTGGAATTATGATCTTATGAGTAAGCAGGAACTACGTTGACACAGAATTCTGAACGCCCTCCTTGATGCGGGTCTTTTTTTTGCTTGGGAAAGATAGTGCTTCTTCAACCACCGGTGTAATCGGTGATGATATAGCCACCGGACTTCTGGTCATGCTCGAGACTGACCAATTCCTGCTGCTCCATGTTTTCGAGTAACTCGCTGAACGAACGGAAGCCGTGATAACGTTCGTTAAAACCTGGCTTTCGCCGCTTCATGGCCTGTTTTACCATCGAACCCCAGACTTTTTCTTCGGGGTCTCGTTCACTGAACAAGTCGTCCATGGTTTCAAGCACCCATCCAAAGGCCTTTTCTTTCCGGCGATCGTCCCCCGTGTTTTCGCTTACCGGGCTGTCACCATTTTCCGTTTTATCGTTGGTTTTTCTCTTGCGCGGCTTGCGGCGCTCAGCATGCCGGACAATATCGTCGTAATAAATGAATTCATCACAATTCGCAATCAACAGATCAGAGGTGGATTCTTTAACCCCCACCCCAATCACAATCTTATTGTTCTCACGTAACTTGGAGACCAGTGGTGAGAAGTCTGAATCACCCGAAATTACGACGAAGGTGTCAACATGTGATTTGGTGTAACAAAGATCAAGCGCATCAACCACCAGACGGATATCGGCAGAGTTCTTGCCGGATTGGCGTACATGCGGTATCTCGATCAACTCAAATGAAGCCTCATGCATATCCGCTTTGAAATCTTTGTACCGATCCCAGTCACAATAGGCTTTTTTAACTACGATGTTGCCCTTGACCAGCAGCCTTTCCAGTATTTCTGAGATATCAAACCTGGCATAGCGGGCATCACGGACGCCCAGGGCGATATTCTCAAAATCACAATATAACGCCAGGTTTTTGGACTTGTTGGTCATTTCGGGTCAAGCCTTGCAGGGGTAGACCTATTCTACTGCCAAACCGGGGTTTCAAAAAAGGATTGTTTGAATAATTTCACTCGCCTGGCTGATAAAGACCGTACTATAGATATATGCAACCAGACACTGAGATCCTAACCCCCTATTACCGCCTCGACCCGGATACTGTTATTCATGCAATAGAATCAACGGGTCTGCTCTGTGATGGCTGTTTGCTGGCACTCAACAGTTATGAAAACCGGGTGTATCAGGTCGGGATCGAGGACGCCGAGCCATTGGTCGTAAAATTGTATCGGCCCGGTCGCTGGAAAGACGAACAGATCCTTGAAGAGCACGAATTTGCTACGGAAATTGCTGCTGCGGAGATTCCTCTGATCCCGCCGCTGGAGATCAACGGTGCAACCCTGCATCAACACGACGGTTTACGGTTTGCCTTATTCACGCGGCGTGGTGGCCATGCACCTGAGCTGGACCAGAAGAATACCCGGCTCTGGCTGGGTCGCTTCCTCGGGCGTATTCATGCACTGGGGGCAGCCCGCGCATTCAACTCACGACCGGAATTGACGATCGCCAGTTTCGGGCATGAGCCGGTCAAGACCCTGCTTGATGGCCAATGGTTGCCGACACACCTGGAAACGCTTTTCCAGCTTAACCACAGATTTGCTGACCTCGATCGAGGCTGCGTTTGAGCGGGCCGGCGAATTTACCACCGTCCGACTCCATGGTGACTGTCACCCCGGCAATATACTGTGGCGCGACGGCCCTTTTTTTGTCGGCCTCGATGACTGCCGCTCTGGACCTGCCATTCAGGATTTGTGGATGCTGCTGTCCGGCGACAGCCATGAAATGGCCGCCCAAATGAAAGACGTGCTGGATGGTATACTCAATTTCAGCATTTTAACTACTAGGAACTGTGCCTGATTGAAGCCCTACGAACACTGCGCATGCTGCATCACGCTGCCTGGTTGGCCAAATGTTGGCAGGACCCGGCTTTTCCGGTTGCCTTTCCCTAGTTTGATGAACCGCGTTATTGGGAAGACCTAGTGTTGAGTTTGCGTGAACAGCTAGATCGGATGCACGAGTCACCTCTGCAAATACAAGCACCGTAGCCATGGCAAAATCCCTATACAGGCCATTTACCCCCAAACCGGAGCAACTGGCGCTGATGCCGGAGAAATCGGGCAATGCTATTAATGGCCTAGGTGAAATGAAATTCCGTCGACCGGCACGGGTCTACTGGCATGATCCCGACACCATCGAGCATGGCGAACTACAGAAATGGTTCTACACCCAGGACCCGGACAACAAGGCGATTGTTGAAGCCCGTGCGGCCCGTGCAAAATTTTTGGCAATGGAAACACCCCCCATAACGGGTGAGCCCCAGGTGCAATCAGCCGGGGATTGGTCGCGCGATTTAGCGACTTATGCGAACACGCTGGAGTTAGAATTATTCGGGATCACTGCATTCAAGCCAGAATGGGCTTTTGCCGGCGTAGAGCTTGAATACCAATGGGCGGTCATGCTTGGATTCGCCCACGATTACGAACAAATAAAAACTGCACCGCATGCTGGGGCCGGCGCAGAAGTCGTACGCCAATATGGCAGGGCAACCAAAGCATCTAAAGAGGTCGCAGGCTGGATAAGGCAACGTGGCTGGGATGCGGCTCCGCATGCGGGGCCGTTGGCTGGTCCGTTGTTGATGATTCCACCGGCGATTGAGTGTGGTTTTGGTGAGCTTGGCAAGCATGGCTCCATTATTAACCAACAGTACGGCTCGTCATTCAGGCTCGCCTGTGTATTAACCAACCTGCCCTTGCTTGCCACCCCCAGGGTCAGTTATGACGTCGATGATTTTTGTAGCCGTTGCCAGGTATGTGCTAACGCCTGCCCGCCTGATGCCATTCTGCCGGGAAAAGTGCCGGTTCGCGGGGTCCGTAAGTGGTACGTGGATTTTGACAAGTGCATTACATTTTTCAATGAGAACTTTGGTTGCGCCATTTGCATCAGCATTTGCCCGTGGAGCATACCTGGAAGAGGATCTAGGATCGTTGAACAGCTTAAACACCGGGCGCAGCGCGGAAAAATTAAGTAGTACCAAAGCGCTTAGTCTTTTTATTAACCCCCCCGTAAAGACACCCCAGTATGGGCCGGGCAAAACCACCAGAGACCTTGAGCCAACAAGGAAGTTGGCGACAGAGCGCCACAGGATGTGCTTGAGCGAGTCTTTGGTGGTTTTGCCCGGCCCATACTGGGGTTTTTTACGAAACTGAAAGGGGGTTCCAACGCACACAGGCGTCGGAAGCCGTTATTAGTTGTGCATTAATAATGCGGTGGGGTTTCGTCTTGTGGTTCGCTGCCGGTTGTGACGTCACCAAGGTCTTTCAGGCGCGCAGCTATCGAGTTGAGTTGGTGTTTTAATGCGAGGATTTCGCCGTCCTGTTGCGCCACGACACGGTTCAGGGTTTCGAATAATTCATCTTGAAATGCAGTTTGATTTTCCAGCTCTTCAATGCGTTTTTGCAGGTCTGGGAGTTGCGACTGTGAGTCACTCACTCCACTGCGTCCGGTATTTTTTCAGGCGGTTCCCATAACTCCACCCGATTGCCGTCAGGATCCACGATCCAGCCGAAACGGCCAAAGTCGTGCTCCTCTTTTTCCGGAATTACATCACCACCAACCGCCCTGACATTGGCTAGGGCGGCATCCAGATCATCGACCACCAGATTGATCATGAAAGCCTGATCCTGACTTCCAAAATACTCGGTATCTGCAGAAAATGCACTCCAGACTGTAAATGAGTGGGTGGGCATGGCGCCGGGCAAAAAACTGGTGCCATGAGTAGAGCCCCAGGCCTTAATGGCCAGCCCCAAGGTCTCCCGATACCAGTGTGCCAGACGTTCAGGATCTGGAGACCGGAAAAATACACCACCTTGCCAGTTAACTTGTTAGCCATTGCCATTTGCTCCCGCGTAGTGCCCATGGTACACCACCCACAGTTGCCTTTTCCTTCCACCGACCCCACTTCGCTATACAGCGAACACAGGAAATAATGATGAGCCCGATGGAAACCAGCCCTGAAATCAAGATGGACGCGACTGCATTGACGCGCGAAGAAGTCTATACCGACTCACGTGTCGGCACGATCCGTAAAATGACTCCGGTAACAGCGGAAGGTGAGCCGGACAACAGCCGAAAGATTCAGTTTATCGGCTCAACCCAGATTATGACTCCGGGCGGCGCCTTGCCGTTAACCTTCGAAATCGAGTCAGAAACCTTGCAAGGGGCAGTAGACGGATTTGGTGATGCGGCCAAACTGGCGGTCGAGCGAACCATGGATGATCTGAAAGAAAGGCAACGCCAGCAGGCATCGTCCATCGTTGTACCTGGCAGGGAAGGCGGTAAAATACAGCTGCCTTAACCGATACACACCGCAACAGGCCATTTCATTTACACTGTCACCGGTAGATGCTTTGGATGCTGGTGACGCTATGCCCAAATTCTGTTATTCGGCCTGTATGCGCAAAGCCTTTAAGCGGTCCCAATTTCCGGTGTTTCCTTTGCTCAAATTTACCTATTGCACTTTAGCGAGCAGCAGGTAGATTGATCCGTAATGCTGTGGTTGGAAAGTAGCAACAGGATAAGCCCTTTTTCTCTGAAGTTCATGGTTCGCCCAGTCTGCTTAGCCAATTACAATGCACGCCTGGCCCCATGATGAAATCCCCGGCTTCTAAACGCAGTTGTCGAAAACGGTGGCTTGCAGTGAAAACCCCTTAGTTGAACTTATACTCCATGAACTGTTTAATTAGTTGAGCCCGACCCCTGTCGTTCATGTAATGTAAACCATCGGTCGACAGTGAAAATTGAATAATGAGGACAAGCTGATGAAGCCTTTGAGATCCGACACCACCACTAAAGGTCCGCTGGCTGCAGCATCCCGCTCTTTGTGGCGGGCCACCGGTATGCGTGGCGGCGATTTTGGCAAACCCATTGTGGCCATCGCCAACTCGTTTACGCAATTCGTGCCCGGTCATGTACACCTGCAAAACGTTGGTGGTCTGGTGGCCGCTGAAATTTTTGCTGCAGGCGGAGTATCCAAGGAGTTCAACACCATCGCGGTCGACGATGGTATTGCCATGGGCCACGACGGCATGCTGTATTCACTGCCGAGCCGGGATCTCATTGCTGACAGCGTGGAATACATGGTCAACGCCCATTGTGCGGATGCGCTCGTATGTATTTCCAATTGTGACAAGATTACGCCAGGCATGCTGATGGCGGCGTTACGGCTCAATATCCCCACAGTGTTTGTCTCTGGGGGGCCGATGGAAGCCGGCCGCCTGCAAACCACTGCTGACCAGATCCAGCGGGTAGATCTTACCGATGCCTTTTTAGGCGCGGTGAATCTGGAAGCATTTCCGAACAGCAGCCTGCTGGCGGTGGAGGAAAATGCCTGCCCTACCTGTGGCAGTTGTTCCGGCATGTTCACTGCCAACTCGATGAACTGCCTTACCGAAGCGCTGGGCTTGTCATTGCCGGGTAATGGGTCTTTGCTGGCTACCCATAGCGATCGCGCAGACCTGTTTCTTGCAACAGGTCGCACTGTGGTGAATCTGGCGCAACGTTACTACCGGGATGATGATGATTCGGTATTGCCAAGATCCATCGCTAGCTTTACAGCTTTTGGTAATGCAATGGCGGTCGATATCGCGATGGGTGGCTCGACCAATACTATCTTGCACCTGCTGGCTGCTGCCCAAGAGGCGGAAGTAGATTTCAATTTATCGCATATTGATGCCATGTCCAAACGCGTCCCCCACCTGTGCAAGGTTTCACCTGCAAGCCATGATTATTACATGGAAGATGTCCATCGTGCGGGCGGCATCATGTCAATCATGGGTGTGCTGGAAAAGGCAGGCCTAATCAATCCGGATGTACACACGGTGCATAGCGCCAGTCTCGCGACTGCGCTGGCTAAGTGGGATATCAGCAGGAGCGAGCATACAGATGCTATGCGGCTTTACTCCGCCGCCCCGGGGGGGGTGCGCACCAGTAAGCCTTTCAGCCAGGACAAGCGTTGGGAATTGGATCTGAATCGCAGCGGTGGTTGTATCCGTGACCTAGATCATGCCTACAGCCTGGAGGGTGGTCTCGCAGTTCTTTACGGTAATATCGCCACCAATGGCTGCATCGTAAAAACCGCGGCAGTAGCCAAGAAGATGTATGGCTTTAGTGGCAAAGCGCGGGTTTTTGACGAAATGGAGATCGCCCATGAAACAATTCTTGACGGCGGCATAAAAGCCGGTGATATAGTTGTAATCCGTTACGAGGGCCCTCGTGGTGGCCCGGGAATGCAGGAGATGCTGGGGCCCACGATGGCGTTGAAGGCCATGGGTCTTGGAGAATCCTGTGCTCTACTCACTGATGGCCGTTTTTCGGGCGCGACCGGTGGTCTGTCGATTGGCCATATCTCCCCCGAAGCTGCCAGCGGTGGCTCGCTGGCTCTGGTGGAAGAAGGTGATACGATCAGCATCGATATTCCCAAACGCAGCATTGAGCTGCAGGTCAGTCCCGGTGTAATGGCCACACGCTTGGCTGCCATGGAGGCAAAAGGATCTGGGCAAGCATACAAACCGGCTGCGCCGCGCCGGCGCCGGGTAAGCAAAGCACTGCGAGCTTATGCGGTATTTGCCAGTAGTGCCGACCAGGGTGGGGTGCGAGATTTGGGAAAAGTGGAGAATGCATGAATGTTCCTGAACGGCCTCATATACACCGGTTGAATGTCGATGTCTCGTCTTGACAAGGTACTGAATATTGAGGATCTGCGAAAAATCGCCCGCAAAAAACTACCGCCCCCCCTGTTTAATTACATTGATGGTGGCGCCGATGATGAATCCAATGTGCTTGGTAATACGCTCGCATTTAATGCCGTAAAACTGGTGCCGGAATACCTGATAGATGTTTCTGATATTGACTTGACCACCCAGGTGCTGGGGCGTGAGATTGCCATGCCGCTGATGCTGGCACCGACTGGCATGAATCGGCTGTTTCATCATGATGGTGAGGTGGCGGTCGCGAAGGCGGCAGCGGCCGCCGACATTTATTACGCCTTGTCCACAGTTGGCGCCACCCGCATCGAGGATATAGCCGCGGCCAGTAATGGCCCCAAGTGTTTTCAAATTTATGTCATGAAAGACCGCAGCCTGACGCGTGAATTTATACAGCGCTGCAAGGCCGCCAAATTTGACGCCCTGGTATTAACCGTGGATATACCGGTAGGAGGTAACCGTGAACGCGAGTTGAAGTATGGCTTCAGCATGCCACCAAAACTTACGCCGGCAGGATTGGCCGGTTTTGCACTCAGACCCAGGTGGGTATTTAACTATTTTACCCATGCCCCTGCCGTGTTTGCCAACGTCGCCCATAAAATCTCACAGGACAGTTCACAAAGCACCTCGCTGATGGAATACATCGCCAAACAGTTTGATTCTTCTGTGACCTGGGAAGACCTGGAATGGATGATCTCGGAATGGGGTGGCCCGTTTGCCATCAAAGGTATTTTGTCAGTCGCCGATGCCCGCAAGGCGGTTGCCGCTGGCGTCTCGGCCATCATGGTCTCAAACCATGGTGGCCGTCAGTTGGATGGCACGTTGTCTGCCTTTGAAGCATTAGCCCCAATTGCCGATGCGGTGGGAGGGGACTGTGAAATCATCTGTGACGGAGGCATCCGACGGGGCACCCACATTCTAAAAGCACTGGCAAGCGGTGCCACCGCCTGCTCGATGGGTCGGCCCTATCTGTATGGTCTGGCTGCCGGTGGTAAAGCCGGGGTGGCAAAGGCGCTAAAATTACTGCGCACTGAACTGAAAACCGATATGGGTTTGCTGGGATGTTGCAATATCTCCGAAATTGGCCGCAAGCATATTGCCTAGTCGTGATTGGTTTGAAGATTGATCCAGCAGACCCTGGTGTAGGGTCAACTCTGGAGAGCTATGCGCTATTGATCGTTAATATGCAACCTGATCTCAGCCAATTTCTCTTTCACTACAGCAGCATTGGCGCTACCCATGCGTACCAGTATCTTTTGCCCCGCTGTCATTGACTCCAGTGCTTCTTGCGCATACAGGTAAACGGCCTCCGGCTTGGTCAGGTAGATCGGTCGTGGCACATCCGGTGTTGCCAACAACTCATCAATTACCTCTACGAGTCGCTGATTAAACGACCCTTCATGACCATTTTCTTCCCAGGCTTGCTGGAACAAAGGGTTATATCTTTGATAAAAAGCCATGATCACATCCGTATCTGCTGTGTTTATCAGGGCTACATAACCATCATAGCGGGTAAAGTTTTCTTCGCTCAACGCAATGTTTTCCTCTTCTTCATGCGTTTTGAAGCCACCAGGGACTAACCGGACTGGATTGACCTGGGCCGGTACCTGACGGTAGGCCAGGCTATCAATAGTAGTAACAAAACGACTGATGACATCGCTTTTTACCAGGTAGGTTTGTAAGGCCTTTGCGCCCACCATTGCCGCCAGTGCCTGCGTGATCTCGGGATCGCTCTCATTCAAAGACGGCAAGGGGTCCGGAACAATCTCGGGTTCAGGTGCAATATAGACCTCGATGTCTTCTGGTTCTGTGGGTGTTTGTGGTTCTGCGGTGGTTTTAACCGGTAACAACAAAGAAGTTGGCAGCTCATGCACCTCGGCCGGCTCTGCTATAAAAAAATACCAGGCAGCGGCCCCGAAAAGAAGTAGCAACAGGAGTATCGGTATCATCTTATTCATATTCGTGCGCCACCATCATTGCGTTAGCCTAAATTCCTTGTGAAATGTTCAGGCTGGTTGATCATTCTGACCTCGTTGGGAGTATAGCAGTTCAACTGCGGGTGGCTGAAAGATTTGTGTTCGTATACGGGTCTGGTATATTTCGCACTTTGCGAAATTCAGCAAACAACCTTGGAAAGCATTTCAATGTTCAAGATGCCAAAACCCCACAGCTTCTTTGTGCCCTGCTTTCTTCTCCTGCTGTGTCTGGCTGCGCCGCTGGCCGTGCAGGCCAGATCAGTGATAATCAAAACGGCCTTGGGTGACGCTTGAATTATTGGAAGCAGACGCCCCGAAGACAGTCGCCAACTTTTTGAACTACATTGAAAACGATCGCTATCAGAGCAGCCTTATTCACCGCAGCATTAACGGATTTATTATTCAGGGCGGAGGCTTTCTTTTTGATGGAGAAAGGGTTGTTGGTGTGCTCACTTTTCCCGAGGTAGAAAACGAATTCAAGGTTTCCAACATGCGTGGCACGGTTGCCATGGCCAAAAGGAACAATCCGCCTAACAGTGCCACCAGCCAATGGTTTATCAATGTAGGTAATAATG
>CAYZLS010000005.1:0-12458 GCA_964479355.1 uncultured Wenzhouxiangellaceae bacterium
CGATAGCAGGTACTCCCAGTTGCACACATTCTTGCGCCTTACCAAGCAGGTGGTCGATAGTCAGGCGCTCTACGCCGGGCATCGAAGGAACGGCTTCACTGTGGTCCTTGCCTTCAATGACGAATGCCGGCCAGATCAGGTCATCTGTTGTGAGCACGGTTTCGCGCATCATACGGCGGGAAAAATCATCTGTACGCATCCGGCGCATGCGGGTGGAGGGATAATTCATATTACTGATCCCATGCTATTTGTAAAAGTAGATTTTAACCCCGTTCATTGTCAAACTCATACCAGTTACTTAATTTATCCACCAATTCCTCCAGACCCGTCTTTTTACTGGCCGAAAAAACCTGCACACTGCCCAGGGCAGGCAGCCCGCGTCGGACCTTGAGCAAAGTCGACTGTGCCGACCCACGCTTTAGCTTGTCCGCCTTGGTCAGCAAGATGTGGCAGGGAATACCCACGGCATCACACCAGGCCATCATCTGTTGATCAAATTCGCGCATTGGGTGGCGGATATCCATGACCAGTACCACCCCGCGCAAACATTTGCGGGTTTGAAAATAACGTCGCATTACGACTCGCCAATGCGCTTTGAGGGTGGCAGATACGCGGGCATAACCATAGCCCGGCAAATCAGCTATGCGCCGGTGTTGATCCAGTTCAAAAATAACAATTTGCTGGGTTCGACCCGGTGTTTTACTGGTCCGGGCCAGCGATTTTTGATCGGTTAACACATTGATGGCACTTGACTTACCAGCATTGGAACGGCCTGCGACAGCAATTTCAATACCGTTGTCCGGTGGCAGTTGCTTTAGCTCATGGGCATTAAGCACATAACGAGCAATACGGAACGGGTTTGGCTTTTTCATTGCTCTTTTCTCATATTTTTCCGACATATGGCTGGAACGCCCGCGTCTAAAACGTGATAATAACCGACCATTTCGATCATTGTACGTAAACTATCCTGGAGAGTGCGTAATGAAGCATTTATTGCAACTCGCAGTTGTTCTGTCGCTACTGAGCTCTTTTACTGCCCTGGCTGCAGGCGATGCAGATGCCGGGCAGGGCAAATCGGCTATGTGTGCAGCCTGCCACGGTGCGAATGGCAACAGCACGATTCCAATGTGGCCTAAAATTGCAGGCCAGCACGCCGGTTATCTGCAACGCCAACTGGGTTTGATTAAAAGCGGCAATCGCCAGGCCCCTATGATGGCCGGAATTGTCATGGGCCTGGGTGAGCAGGATATGGCCGACCTAGCCGCCTATTTTGCTTCCCAAACGGCCAGCGTCGGGGTCACAGATGCAGAGCTGCGCACCGTTGGTGAACGACTTTATCGGGCGGGCAACGCTGCCACCGATGTGCCCGCTTGTATGGCGTGCCACGGCCCGGTAGGTGCGGGCAACCCAATATCCGACTATCCGGCCCTGGCAGGACAACATTCTGTTTATACGGAAAAAATGTTGACCCGATTCAAGGCGGGTGAATCATGGGGTGCGGATGATGCAGGCAGCAACGTAATGGTAAGCGTCACCCAAAGACTAACCGCTGAGGAGATAAAGGCCGTTGCAAGTTATATTCAGGGTCTGCACGCGCCTTAAACTGTTAACAACAATTGAATTATCACTACTCATTGGGGTCTGTAAATCGATGGGTCAAAATGTGGAGAATTAAGAAAATGGCATATAAAACACTGTTTGTCCTCAGCCTGCTGCTTGGAAGCCAGCTGCTTCAGGCGCAGCAGGATAGATACCAAGAAGGTGTGCACTACTTCAAACTCGATCAGGCTACCACTCAGACCAAATCTGATCTGGTTGAGGTCACCGAGGTCTTCAACTATGCATGCTCGCATTGCAATACATTTGAGCCCTATATGCAAAGCTGGAAAAAACGCATGCCGGCCAACGTCAGGTTAAACCGCATTCCAGTATCTTTCGGTCGCCAATCATGGGAAATGATGGCCCGTGGTTACATTACGGCAGAAATGATGGGGATCGAAGAGAAAACCCACCTGGCGATGATGAATGCGATCTGGCAGCAGCGTCGGCAATTCCGCAACGTGGACGACCTAGCGGATTTCTATGCTGGGTTTGGTGTGGAAAGAAGCGCCTATCTGGCACATTACAAATCATTCGCGGCCGACAGCCAGTTGCGCAGGGCCAAACGTGATGTGCAAATGTATGGTGTTCAGGGCACCCCCACACTGATTGTCAATCGTAAGTTCCGGGTTGCCAGTAACCAGGCGGTGCGCAGTCTGGATGCCATGCTAGAGGTTGTAGACTTTCTGGTAGCCAGGGAATCCGCCCCGTAGGACTGACGAGTTCGATCCCACATCTATTGCTCGCGCCATTGGTTGACTCGGCGGCCCAATCCGGTATTCTGTTGTTTCCTTACCACATCCAGCCTTGTTGGACCACTAAGCAATGCCACAAGAACAAATCCTTGTCGTTGATGACGAACCTGATATTCGGGAACTCGTAAAGGACATCCTTGAAGATGAAGGCTATCCGGTGCAGGTCGCACACGATGGTGAAGGCGCACGCTTAATCTACGCACAACAAAAACCTGACCTGGTGTTACTCGATGTCTGGATGCCGGACGTTGACGGCATCTCACTGCTCAAGGAATGGTCTGCAGGCGGCAATCTCGAATCCCAGGTGGTTATCATGTCCGGCCACGGTACGCTGGAAACAGCGGTCGAAGCTACCCGCTTGGGTGCTTACGATTTTGTTCAAAAGCCATTGTCATTGGCAAAATTACTGGCGACGGTTCGCAAAGCACTGGCTGCCGGGCCTCCAACTGTCAACAGCAGTGAAGTCAGCCAGACAAAGCCGGCCTTCAAGCCGGTAGGTAATAGTCCGGCCATGCGCGCATTGCTCACAAGCGCCAGACAAACTGCAATGGATACTTCACCGGTGTTGATTACCGGGGAAAGCGGCAGCGGCAGGGCAACACTGGCTCACTACATCCATCAATTGTCACCTGCCCGTGGTGATATGCTGGTGTTGGATCATGCTCAAGCCAGTAATACCAGTCCGCGCAGCTACCTGTTGGGTTCCGAGGGGCTGGAGCAGCCAGACAATGGTTTGCTGGAAAAGGCTGCCGGCGGGAGCCTGTTTATTCCGGAAATGCAAAAGCTTCCCACTGATATGCAGGAATTGCTCAATAACATCCTCGAGGCAGGTGTTTATTCACCCGAGGGAAACGCAGAGCCTAGGCCGCTCGGCTGTCGCTTCATCTGCAGCGCCAGTGAGAATCTGAAACAGTTGGTTGAAACGGGACAACTGCTTGGCACGCTTTACTTCCGGCTCAATGTTTTGCCATTACAAGTGCCACCATTACGGGAGCGGTCGGATGATATTCCGGAAATGGTGAGGCATTTCTCTGAGTGGTTTCCAAATGAAGAGAACTTGCCCTACCGACAGTTTTCAGTTTCCATCCAGAACCGTTTGCGCAATCATAGCTGGCCGGGCAATGTGCGCGAACTCCGCAACCTGGTTAAAGGTCTGCTGGTACTCGGCGCTGAAAACGAGGTCACCATGCAAGAGCTTGAAACTGCATTGCATGCCAGTGCCAGCAACATGGACTCTGGTTACCATGGTCGTGAGGGTCTGTTTGATCAGCCCCTGCGGCAAGCCCGGGAACAATTTGAACGTGATTACCTGATCTATCAATTGAAAAAAGCCGGTGGCAGTGTCGGTAAACTTGCTGATTTGGTCGGCATGGAAAGAACGCACCTTTACCGCAAACTCCGTTCCCTGGGAATTAATCCCAAATCGGTTTACCGCAAAAGGGGGGGGACATGAAAATCGTTATTTTGGGTGCCGGACGAGTGGGTTCAACCGTAGCTAATGCGCTGGTCCACGAAGAAAATGACATCACAGTTGTAGACCAGGACGAGCGACTGCTCAAAGAACTCCAGGATCAAATGGATATCCGCTGCGTACTGGGGCACGCCTCCCATCCCAAGGTGCTGGAGCGCGCCGGTATTGAAGATGCCGACCTGATCATCGCGCTGACCAACAGCGATGAAGTCAACATGGTTGCCTGCCAGGTCGCTTATAGCTTATACAACGTACCCACCCGCATTGCGCGGGTGCGATCAATTGAATATACAGAACACTCGGAATTGTTTCAGCGTGAGCATTCTCCAGTCGACGTTTTGATCAGTCCGGAACTGTTGTTAACCCAGTATATTTCCCGGCTGATTGAGTACCCTGGTGCCCTGCAGGTTCTGGATTTTGCCGATGGACGCGCACAACTTGTGGCCATCAACGCAGAATCCGGTGGTCTACTGGTTGGACAGAAACTCTACACACTGCGCCACCATATGCCGGCACGATCAGATGCGCGCGTGGCGGCCATTTATCGTGAGGGTCAACTCGTTTTGCCCGATGGCAATACCATTATTGAAGAAAATGATCTGGTTTTTTCCCTGGCGGCAAAACGACATATCCGTACAGTTATCAAAGAATTAAGACCTCTGGCCAGCCCAGCCAGAAGGGTGATTCTCGCTGGCGGTGGCAACATTGGCAAAAACCTGGCACAGCACCTCGAGCGTGATCACCACGTAAAAATTATTGAACGTGATCCGGTTCTGGCCGAGGCCCTGGCGGAAGAGTTGTCAAAAACAATTGTGCTGGTCGGAGACTGCACTGATGAAAACCTGCTACGCGAAGAGGCCGTAGAAAACGCCGATGTTTACTGCGTGCTCACCAACGATGATGAAGCCAATATTCTGTCTTCGTTGCAAGCCAAGAAAATGGGGGCAAAAAAAGTTATCGCCATCATTAATCGGCCCTCGTACGTAGACCTGATGGAATCCGCCAGCATTGATATTGCTGTATCACCACAACAGGTTACGATCGGCTCACTGCTAACCCATATCCGTCAGGGCGCCATGGTGCGGGTACATTCCCTGCGGCGTGGCGCGACCGAAGCAATCGAGGCGATTGCCCTGGGTGACCGGCGTAATTCCAAAGTAGTTGGACGTTCGGTAGAAGAACTGGACTTGCCCCAGGGCACCACTATAAGCGCTATCGTCCGGGGTGAGGATGTCATCATTGCCCACCATAACATCGTGATCGAAGAACATGACCACGTACTGTTATTTGTTGCCGACAAGAAACACATCCATGCGGTAGAACGACTGTTCCAGGTGGGTGCAGCATACATATGAGGCACCGCAGAACAGCAGGCGTCCAGCGGATTGTGGGTTTCCTGATCGCAGGCGCCAGCCTGATGATGTTACCGCCTGCGCTGGTTTCCTGGTGGTACGACGATAGTACGACCAGCCTGTTCCTGCTCAGCTCCGGCGTAGTTTTTATCACCGGCATGATCATCTACCTGCCAGTACACGGGGTGCGGGAGGAGATCCGTTTGCGAGATGGCTTTCTGATTGTCGCGGTGTGTTGGATCGCCATGGCCCTGGTGGGGGCATTGCCATTTTTGTTGTTAAAGCAGCCCGAAGTTTCCTATGTAGATGCGGTGTTTGAATCCATGTCCGGCCTGACCACCACCGGCGCAACAATACTAACAAACCTGGATGGCCTGCCACGTGGTGTGTTGTATTACCGCCAACAACTGCAATGGCTTGGTGGTCTGGGTATCGTGGTTCTGGCAGTGGCTATTTTACCCATCCTGCGAGTGGGTGGGATGCAGCTTTACCAGGCAGAAACACCGGGGCCACTAAAGGACAGCAAGCTGACACCACGCATCACCGAGACTGCCAAGGCCCTGTGGTTGATCTATCTAGGTATCACCGTTTTGTGTGCGCTGGCTTACTGGCTGGGCGGGATGACCCTGTTTGATGCCGTTGGCCACGCCTTCAGCACGGTAGCCATTGGCGGCATGTCGACTCATGACGCCGGTTTTGCCTGGTTCGCCAGCCCCACTCTGGAGGCAATCGCCACCGTCTTTATGGTGGTTGCCGGTATTAATTTTGCCATTCATTTCACAGCCTGGAAACGAGCCAGCTCTCAAGCTTATTTCCAAGACCCGGAGCTCAAGGTATTTGCATCCTTGTTGTTGGGCTTTGCCGTCCTCACGACCTTCGCCCTTTACCTCAACGGCAGCTATGGGAGCCTGGCTGAAGCCGCGCGTTATGCAGGTTTTCAGGTAGTTTCAGTCATGACAACCACCGGCTTTACCACCACGGATTTTTCCCTCTGGCCGGGATTCATTCCAATCATGCTCATCTGCATCGCTTTTATTGGTGCTTGTGCAGGCAGCACATCCGGTGGTATGAAGGTCATTCGCATCATGCTTTTGTACCTGCAGGCCACCCGCGAAATCCACCGACTTATCCATCCTCACGCCGTCATACCCGTAAAAATAAGTGGGAAAAAAACATCAGCCTCCGTAATGGATGCCGTCTGGGGGTTTTTCTTTTTGTATGTTGCCAGTTTCGTGCTAATCACCATCGCCCTCAATGGCGTGGGAGTCGACCCGGTAACCGCCTATGCAGCAGCAGCGGCCTGTATCACCAACCTCGGCCCGGGTCTGGGTGATGTCAGTGCCAATTATCAAAGCCTCAATTCCACTGCCAAAATTATCCTGAGTTTTGCCATGCTGATGGGGCGCCTGGAAATATTCACCCTGCTGGTACTGTTCACACCCGCTTTTTGGCGCGACTGATTGTAGGATCGACCAGGATCAGCTTTATCCGAGATGTGGGTTTGAAATGATCGCATTATTGCAAAGAGTGTCGGAAGCCAGCGTGCTTGTTAATGAAAGTTCTTCGGGGCCGACTACCATCGCCGCAATCAGCCATGGAATCCTGGCCCTGATCGCGATTGAAAAAGGTGATAACAAAGCCCGGGCAGAGCGATTATTGCAACGCATACTGGCCTACCGGCTATTTCCTGATGAACATGACCGCATGAATCTTAACCTGCGCCAGGCAGGCGGGGAATTACTGCTGGTTCCTCAGTTTACCCTGGCGGCCGATACCAACAGTGGTAACCGCCCCAGCTTCACACCGGCGGCAGAACCGGATGAGGGTCGGCGATTATATGCCTTTCTACTTGAATCTGCCTGCAGGGAACTCGGTAAGGTCCCCAGCGGTCATTTTGGTGCTGACATGCGGGTGAGCCTGGTCAATGACGGCCCGGTGACCTTCCATTTACGAGTGGGGCCAGACTCTTAGCTCCAATATCGCAGGTCAGTTTTGTTTGAAGGCTTTCAGTTTACGGGTCAACGTATTGCGCCCGAGCCCGAGCAGGTGCGCAGCCTCAGCTCGACGTCCGCCGGATTGCTCAAGTGCACAATCTAGGATGGTTTTTTCCAGTTCACCGCGGGCCAGGGCCATCAGGTTGCTTTGCTCGTTTTGCAACGCCTGGTGTGTCCACCTGCGCAGGGCGTCCAACCAGGGTTCATCATGCTGGTCGTTCGCTCCTGTTTCATCCGGGTTCGCAAGCAGATCCTGTGGCAGGATCTGGTCACCCGGCACCATGACACACAATTGCTGGCACAGGTTCAGCAACTGTCTGACATTGCCCGGCCAGGTTTTTGCCTGCAGCGCCTGAATCGTTTCCGGCAGCAGGTGTTTTCCTTCCAGGCCCATATCGTGGGCTGTCTGTTGCAGGAAATACCGGGCCAGCAACGGAATATCCTCAGTGCGTTCACGCAACGGAGGCAGCTTTATGGTGATCACATTGAGACGATGATACAGGTCTTCCCGGAACACGCCCTGGGTAATTTTCTGTTCCAACTCCTGGTGCGTGGCGGTGATCAGGCGCACATCCGCACGTAATAAGTCACGCCCGCCGACACGGTAGTAGTCACCCTCCGCAAGGACTCGCAACAAGCGGGTTTGCAGTGGCAATGGCATGTCGCCAATTTCATCCAGGAAAAGCGTGCCGCCGGCTGCCTCTTCGAAGCGGCCTGGTCGCCTGACATGAGCCCCGGTAAACGAACCCCGCTCATGACCGAATAACTCCGATTCCAGTAGCTCAGCCGGGATTGCGGCCACATTGATTGCAATGAAAGGTCCACGAGCCCGCGGACTGTGCTGATGCAAAGCACGCGCAACAACGTCTTTACCACTGCCGGTTTCGCCGGTCAGCAACACGCTGATACTCGAACGCGACAGCCTGCCAATGGTGCGGAAAACTTCCTGCATGGCTGCCGACTCGCCGATGACCTGCTTCGAATCACCCGTAGCTTCGAGCATTGGGGCAGATGTGGTTGCAATGGCTGTGGCACGGGCAACCACGGCCAGCATCTGGTCGAGATCAAATGGTTTGGACAGATAATCAAACACCCCCAACTGGAAGGCCGATACTGCCTGATCCAGATCTGAAAACGCTGTCATGGCGATTACTGGCACTTCAATATTGCGATCTTGCAAGCGTTGTAGAACACTCAATCCATCAGCATCGGGCAAGCGAATATCAGTAATAATGACGGCTGGCAAATCCGTTTCTAGGGCCTTGCTGACAGCTGAAGCGCTACTGAAACACCGGGGCTGATAACCGGCCCGGCCCAATGATCGCTCAAGCACAAAGCGAATGGCTTCATCATCATCAACAATCCAAACCTGTTTCGGCTCAGTCAAGCCCGTTCCAATGGAAGTCTGAGCGTGAAACGACTGCCTGGTTGCAGCGGTTCATAATTGAGCAGACCCCGATGGGCTGCTGCGATCTGTTGGGCCAGAGCAAGGCCCAGGCCGGTGCCGTCCCGGCGACCTGTGACCAGTGGCAGGAACAGCAACCCACGCAAGGACTCCGGCACACCGCAACCATTGTCATCAACATCCAGCCGCACCACGCTACTGATGCCCGGCTGCAACAAAGCGCTGTCATGTTCCACCCGGCTTCGTAAGGTGATTTCTTCAGCACCGGCCTGCAAGGCATTGCGGCCCAGGTTTAAAAACAACTGGCGTAGCGCGGACTCATCCGCGGAAATTTGAGGGATGCTGGGGTCGTAATCCTGAACAATTTCAACACTATGGGCAGATTCCATGCGCACCAAACTTGCTGTCTCGTTTAAAACATAGTGCAGATCCAACGGCCGCCGCGTCAGCTCAGGTTTTCCAAAACGGGCCAGTAGCTCATCGATGCGATCAACCTCACGCATGATTAATTCAGCCAGCGTACCGAGTTCACCACCTTCAAGCTCGGCTACCATCATTTGGGCCGCACCACGAATCCCACCCAGGGGGTTACGAATTTCATGGCCCAGATTGCGCCGCAGCAGATCCAGCATGCCGGTTTGCAATTCCCGCTGTTGCAAATTACTTTGTTGGCGCTGCCATTTCAGGTCATGGAACTCCAGCAACATGCACTCCTCAGCTATTGGCTGAAGGCTACAACCATACCAGCCACCCGCCATTTTGCATTCACGAAGATGTCGGCTACGCTGGTCGCCGGCGGTCATTGTCAGCGCCTCGAGCAGTGCAACAGAGATACCTTCAAAATCCCGGAAGTGCTCACCACAAGCGCGCGTCCTGGTGGTTGCTAGACAATGCTCTGCTGCGGCGTTCATGGTCTGAACACAACCCTGTTTATCCAGCGCTATAACTGCTGTTGAAAGTATTTCGAGCATAGAGTTAAGTCTCAGCTTGCAGATTTGCTCACCCACCGCTACGCGGTGTTGGTCCAGGGCCGATTGGAAGGATCCATTACAGCGCTGGCAAGATCGGGCATCAACACCATGTCCGATTCGTTAATGCCTTTCCAGCCCGCAATTGAGGAACCATCGAACATTTTGCCATCTTCAAAAAAGTCTTCATCCATCATGCTCACAGGCATACTGACATGCTGCTCTTTACCGATGGTGTCACAAAACCGTAAATCGACGAATTCGACGTCTTCATCAGTAATCATTTTCTGGATGTTAGCTACGCTCATTTTATTTTCCTGTGGGTTCGATAGGTGATAACCCTTATATATGCAGCAATCGTGCCAAAGAAAATGCTTCGGACCCATTGGCATTTCATAGCACCTTCATAATGTTTAGGGAGTGTCTGCACCTTATTGACACACCATGATGGCACATCAGAATACCAATTGCACCACTTTGGTGCGTTTTAAATCACCAACCAAAACAGAACAACACCCAATACCAGACGGTAAAGAATAAACGGCAACAAACCAACGCGTCGCAAAAGACTGAGGAACGCCGCGATACACAGCCAACCCGCCAGGGCAGAAAACGCCACCGCCAGACCGAATTGTGACCAGTTAATCGGTGCGTCGTGCAGCATGATACGCAACATGCCAAAGCTGCCAGCGGCAGCAATCACGGGAACAGACAGTAAAAATGAAAAACGAGCCGCCGTATCTACATCAAAACCGAGCATCCGGCCAATGGTAATGGTTATCCCCGAACGCGAAGTCCCTGGCACCAGTGCCAATACCTGCACGAGGCCAATGATCAAGCCGGATTTAATAGTCATTGCAGCCATGGTCTTGCTGCGGGAAAAGAAATGATCTGCCCACCACAACAACAGGCCGAAACCGATGGTAGCAAATGCGATGACCCGCACATCACGCAGCGTGGATTCAATCCACTGATACAACAAACCACCAACAAGGACTGCAGGCACACTGGCGACAAGCAAACTGAGGCCCAATTCACGGGCCTGTGCACCGCCATCTTTACCGGCTTGAGCAGGCACCAACCAGGATATGATCATGCGCCGGATATCTTCACGAAAATACAGTACTGCGGCCATTAAGGTCCCAAGGTGAGTGGCCACATCAAACACCAACCCCTGATCAGGCCAGTCAAAAACCCTGCCGCCGATAATTAAATGGGCCGAACTCGAAACAGGCAGGAATTCAGTCAAGCCCTGAATAAGGGCCAGTACCAGAATCTGGATCAGGATCATGTTAATTTTTGGTCTATTGCAAAGCGTTATAGCTGATGCGGTAAATAACTCCGGCCTGGTCATCTGATACCAACAAAGCACCGTCTGGCATTACCAGTACATCAGCGGGTCGTCCCCAAGACTCCTTGCTTTGCAACCATCCAGATGCAAATACCTGTTTATTCAACACATTTCCATCCGACTGCACATCCAGAACCAGGATGCGATAACCCACTTTTTGACTGCGGTTCCACGAACCATGCTGGCTGACAAACAAACGGTTTTGGTACTCGGCAGGGAACATGTTACCGGTATAAAACGCCAGACCAAGCGCCGCAACGTGTGGGTCAAGTCTGGCAACCGGCGGGGTGTAATCTGCACAGTTTTTTCCCACCCCGAATTCAACATCAAGCAAATCACCCTGGTGGCAGTAAGGGATGCCAAAGTGCATGCCCATTTTTGGTGCATGATTAAGTTCATCTGCAGGAATATCATCACCCAACATATCCCTGCCATTGTCGGTGAACCACAGTTGACCGTTCTGCGGGTGGAAAGCCAGCCCTACACTGTTACGCACACCTTGCGCATAGGTCTCCAAGTTACTGCCATCCGGATTCATGCGGCGGATCAGTCCAAAACCCTGCTTATTACAAATGTTGCAGGGTATACCAATAGGTATATATAACTTGCCATCGGGTCCGAAGCGTAAGTATTTCCAGCCGTGGTGTGTTTTATCCGGCAGCACATCAGTAACGACTACCGGTTCCGGTGGCTGATCCAGGTGGGATTCAATATCGTCGTAACGTAATATCCGATCGACAGCGCCTACATACAGCGAGCCATCTTTGAATTCCACGCCGCTGGGCATGGTTAATTTTTCGTCTATCAATCTGACCTGCTCTGCCCGCTGGTCACCATCGGCATCGGTTACCGCCCAGACCTTCCCAGCCCGCCTGCTGCCAGCGAATATCGTAGCTTCGTCGCCACGCACCATCTGACGTGCGTTTTCAACATTTTGGGCGTAAATTTCTATCTTGAAACCCGGCGGCAGTTTGACCAAGTCCAGCTGAGTCTCAGCATGAGTGCACTGAACCAACAGAGCCCCGAAAAACAACGCAATTAATTTCTGATTTTTCATGTTGGCAATGATACCAGCAGATCAGAGCTGCGACACCCCCCTGCAGTGGGGCGAAACACACCGGCGCACTGATTACATACTCAAGGCACTATAATGGCGGCTCTTTTTCTATCCAGATGGAGTTCAAACGTGCGCGACAAATCTTTATTGAACCGGGCATTTCTATATGGCACTTTGATCCTGTGTGCTTCCCTGATTGGCAATACTTTTGCAATGCCATCGCTGCAGTACCTGCCCATGGACGCTGAACCCGACCCATCTATACCCTCACCTGAGTCAGTTCTCGGCTGGGAACCGGGTGAACGAAGAGCAACGCTTAGCTATTCAAGTTGTAACCCTGCTCATCATGGAGCACGAGGTCGAGGCCTTCCTGTTCCTCTTCATCGGTGACCCGCAGGCCAATCACAGCATCGAGCACCTTGAGGATGACGAAGCTGGCAACACCGCAGTATACGATGGTCGCACCGATGCCAACGAACTGCTTGCCAACCTGGGAGGCAATCGTC
>CAYZLS010000005.1:12468-17563 GCA_964479355.1 uncultured Wenzhouxiangellaceae bacterium
CGCCCAGTCCCGCATCAACGAATACGCCCGTCAGGATCGCGCCGATGAATCCGCCGACACCGTGCACACCGAAGGCATCTAAAGAATCATCATAACCAAGCTTATGCTTCAGCTTGACAACTGACAGGTAACATCCGTACCCGGATGCGACGCCAATTGCCAGCGCGCCCATAGGCCCGACAAAGCCGGATGCCGGTGTAATGGCAACCAGTCCGGCCACCGCGCCGGAGACCAGGCCCAGAGCACTGGGCTTACCATGACTCAACCATTCTGCAAACATCCAGGTAAGCGCGGCGGCTGCCGCTGCGATCTGAGTGACCGCCATGGCCATGCCCGCTGTTCCATCTGCGGCCAATTCACTACCGGCATTGAAACCAAACCAACCGACCCACAACATCGCGGCACCAACCATTGTCAACACGATGTTACTGGGCTTCATTGACGATTGCGGGAAGCCACGCCGTTTCCCCACTACCAGGGTCGCCACGAGACCGGCGATACCCGCGTTAATGTGGACAACCGTACCACCAGCGAAGTCGAGCACTCCTAACTCGCCTAGCCAGCCACCGCCCCATACCCAGTGGCAGATTGGGGCGTAGACCACGGTTACCCAGATCGTCATGAATTTCATGCGCTCGGCAAATGCCCCAACGATCAGTGCCGGCGTAATGACGGCAAAGGTTAGCTGGAACATGGCGAACACTGATTCAGGAATCGTGCCACTCATTGCATCAACCGTCATTCCAGCCATAAAGGCCCTGCCCAGACCGCCCACCAATCCGGCAACATCATCGCCGAAGGCCAGGCTATATCCGTACAGAACCCAGAGAACTGTCATCAGGCAGCAGATCGTAAAACACTGCATCATGACAGACAGGGCGTTCTTCGCTCTTACCATGCCAGCGTAGAACAGGGACAGCCCAGGGATTGTCATGAACAACACCAAGGCAGTCGAAGTCAGCATCCAGGCGGTATCGCCTGAATCCAGTGAATCCTGGGCAAAAACGATGCCTGGCGTGAGTGCTGCCAGCAGCGTAAAGGCACGGGTGGGGATTGCTCTTAAGATTTTCTTTTCCATTACTGATTTCTCCAAAATGCTCTAAAGCGCCTGATCGCCGGTCTCGCCAGTCCGGATCCTGATCGCTTGCTGAAGTTCGGTCACGAATACCTTGCCGTCACCGATCTTTCCGGTTCCGGCTGCTTCGATGATGGCTTCAACTGCCGTGTCGACCAGGTCGTCCGCAACGGCTGCTTCGATCTTCGTCTTGGGTACGAAGTCCACCGAGTACTCTGCGCCTCGATATAGTTCCGTGTGGCCTTTCTGCCTACCGAAGCCCTTGATTTCGGTGACCGTCATGCCCTGGACTGCCGCCTCGGCTAATGCCTGGCGTACGTCCTCCAGCTTGAAAGGCTTAATAATTGCTGTAATGAGTTTCATGTCATAGCCTCCGCCTACTAAATTCCGTTGATCAAAAACCAAATGATTTCGACAGGGTCAGCACCAGGTTGGTATCGGACGCACCGCCCAGCAGTGTTGAGTCGCTATAGATTGCCGCGAAGGCATAGTCGAGAAGATCGGTGTCATTGACGCTGAGCGTGTTGCTGTAACCCACTTCGTAGTAGTCACCACCAAAATTATTCGAGAACGTGCCAATCTTCCCGTAAAAACCGTTGTGCTCAGCAGTCAGTGTATAGAACTCGTAGTCCAGCTTGGCTGCACCGAAGTTGTCGTAGGTGCCGATGGCCGCGTCGAAGGTCAGCCATTGATAGCCGATGCTGAGGTTCACTTCTTTATAGGTATCGTCAAAGTCACCCGTATAGGTGTAAATAGTGCCGCCGATGCCGAAGCTGAAATCCCCGGATTCCCAGCCGTAACCGCCGTAGTAATCGATCTCGAGGCCGTCACCCACGTCAGCACCCCAGGTACCTAGATAGAAACCACCCGACTCCATGTCCACTCCGGCAAATGCCGACGAGGTCTTTTGAGGAATACCACGGTAAATGTACTGCGAGTTATAGCCAATGTTGGACGACCAGTCAGCCGCCAATGCTGATGAGGAAATGTAAGCCAGTAACAGGGCCAGCGCTATACTTACAATTTTACGATTCATGTTCATGGTCTCCCGATTACCATTTCAAACAAGTTGTTAACGCCAAAATATCCGTGTCTTTCTGACCCAATAGATGCACAATTCGTGCCAGACGGTATTTTTTACGAAAAAACAATCAGTTGGGTATAACCAGGTGAGGTTTGAGGATCGCATTGATGTATCAGGAAAGTGCGCGATCCGGGGCGTGTGCACCATAATTGTGCACGTAAGTCGGTTGCGAGGCGTTTGCACAACAGGTGTGTATCGAACCCGGGTACCAGTGGCTGTGGACCAAAACGATTACCGGTCGCGTCCAGCCACAGGGCAGACTTGGATGGAATGATGCTCAATCCCTCCATCGGCATACGCAGATGAAATGCAGGCAAACGATGAGTCTGAGCACTTCGCCTATGCGGATTTTGATCAGAAAAAAACGCAACTAACCATCGGCGGTGCGATTGTCTCCACGCGGCTCGATACAAGCCACTGATTAGTGGTTACGTCGGCCCGGAGCGTCTGGCAAAAATGAGCGGTCAGGCTGCCGTCATTGCCGAGCGGCACAGCCAGGGGTTGGTGGTGCGCTTTGTTGCCAATAACCCCTTGTTCCGGGGTTATTGGCGGGGCATTGAGCGCCTGTGGGTAAATGCGCTCTATTTTGGTCCCCTGATCGGGCCAACCAAACTACCCGAATAACCTGCAAAAAATGTCGACGCAGATCTTGTTTTGCACAAACCCGTAGGACCGACGAGCTTGCTCGTCGGGAACCCTGTGGTACATGCCGTCGGTTAACCGACCTCTTTAAACTGTTCTTCCTCAGTTGACCCTGCAAGGGCTGATAAAGATGAAGTCCCACGGCTGATCGCCTGGCTCAGTGCATCAAAATAACCCGTACCGACTTCGCGCTGGTGTTTGGTGGCGGTATAGCCATCAGACTCGGCCGCAAATTCAGTCTCTTGCAGTCGCACATAGGCGCTCATCTGGCTTTGCCGATAACCCCTGGCCAATTGGTACATGCTGTGATTCAGGGCATGAAAACCGGCCAATGTAATAAACTGGAACTTGTAACCCATCGCGCCCAGCTCGCTCTGGAAGTTTGCAATGGTCTGGTCATCCAGATTCTGCTTCCAGTTAAACGAAGGTGAGCAATTGTAGGCCAGCAGCTTACCCGGGAACTGGCTATGAATGGCATCGGCAAACTGCTGTGCCTGTGCCAGATCCGGTTTGCCCGTTTCGCACCACAGCAGATCAGCATAGGGTGCGTAGGCCAGCCCGCGGGATATCGCCTGCTCAATACCAGGCCGGGTTACAAAGAACCCTTCCACGGTGCGCTCACCGGTCACAAAGTCATGGTCATATGCATCGATATCCGAGGTCAGTAACGCCGCAGCCATGGCATCGGTACGCGCAAACAGTACCGTCGGCACACCCATGATATCCGCCGCAAGTCGGGCGGCACACAATTTGGCCACTGCCTCTGAAGTCGGAACCAGTACTTTGCCGCCCATATGGCCGCACTTTTTGGCAGAGGCCAATTGATCTTCAAAATGCACCCCGGCAGCGCCGGCTTCAATCATGGCTTTCATCAGTTCGTGCGCATTGAGTACACCACCAAAGCCGGCTTCTGCGTCGGCTAGGATAGGCGCCATCCAGTCCACCGAATCATCTCCCTCCGCATGGTGCAACTGATCTGCACGCAGCAAGGTGTTGTTGATACTGCGCACCACGTTGGGCACCGAATCAGCCGGGTAAAGCGACTGATCTGGATACATTTGCCCGGCCAGGTTGGCATCTGCAGCAACCTGCCAGCCAGACAGGTAGACTGCCTTGAGGCCAGCCTTGACCTGTTGCATGGCCTGATTGCCGGTTAGTGCGCCCAGTGCATTAACAAAAGGCTCTTGCTGCATGTGTCGCCATAGTTTTTGCGCACCCTGTTTAGCCAATGAGTATTCCACCCGGGCATTGCCGCGCAAACGCTCTACATCCTCGGGTGTATAATCCCTGCGGATGCCTAGCCATCGTAGATTACTGTCCCAGTCACCACGTATTTCATTGATAGTGCTCATATATTTTAGCCCTCACGCGCCGGTTTCAAATCATTAATCTCGTAGTTGTTCATAAGCTGGTAAGGTCAAAAACTCGGCCAACTCGGTGGTGACTGTCATTTCCCAGAGCAGGTCGGAGGCCTGCTCAATGACATCCACATGACCGCTTGATGCGCGGCTCAACAGTTGTTGTTTTTCCTCTTCGAACAGTTCTGCCAGTAAGTCCTGGTCGATTTTTTGACCCTCCTCCAGACGAGCTCCGTGCTTGAGCCACTGCCACAATTGGGTCCTGCCTATCTCCGCGGTGGCAGCATCCTCCATCAGGTGATCGATAGGTACACAACCATTACCGTTCAACCAGGCGGCAAGGTATTCGATAGCAACCCGGATATTCTTACGGATGCCGGCCTCGCTGATGCTGCCTTCGCAGGCCGTGATTAAATCCTCAGCTGACACTTTAAAATCAGCAAGCTTGCGGTCAATCTGATTGGGGGCCGTCAACACCCGGTCAAACTCAGCTCTTGCCAGTGGCTCTAATCCCGGATGTGCAACCCAGGTGCCATCATGGCCATTGCCAGCCTCGAGTTGTTTGTCTAAGCGAACTTTTTCCAGCGCAATTGAATTGGCTTTTGCATCGTCACGGATGGGTATTTGTGCTGCCATACCACCCATGGCAAATGCGCCATGTGCGTGGCAGGTTTGGATTAACAACTTTGAATAGCTGGCCAAAAATGGCACTGTCATGCCCACCTGGTCGCGGTCAGGCAACACCCGGTCCGGGTGGTTGCGAAATGTTTTTATGTAACTGAAGATATAATCCCAACGACCGCAATTAAGACCCAGAATCCGGTCCCTTAAGGCGTGCAAAATCTCGTGCATCTGGAATACCGCGGGCAAAGTCTCAATCAGAACGGTCACCCGCACGGTGGCGTGTTGCAGACCCAGGTGTTGCTCAGACCAAGC
>CAYZLS010000006.1:0-2074 GCA_964479355.1 uncultured Wenzhouxiangellaceae bacterium
CAACAGGAATCAGCTTACCGTAGAGCTCATTGAACACAGCATCGCCATAAACTGCGCGCGCACCGGCCTCTAATTTAGCCGGGTCAGCCATGTGACGAGCCCCATAGGGGTGCACCAGGAATGTTGCATTGGGTAGTAAACGCATCAAACTGCCCGCACCGCCAGCATGATCGGGATGAACGTGGGTGACGATGACGTAGCGCACATCTTCCGGTTGCCACCCCCTTGCGGCCAAAACCTGCATTAGACGGGGTGTGCTGGAATGCGTACCCACCTCGATAAAAGCCACCTCGGTTTCTGCTTCTATGAGGTAACAGGCCACCATCTGATGTCGGACAAAACCGGTATCGATAGCCAACACCCCACCGGAGTATTGATTGGCGCTGATGCAATCATTCACAATCATCTGTAGGCTTCCGTATTCACTCCAGGTCGGGCAACATAGCACAATGTTATGGCAGTGGGCGAACAACACCACGCAGGTCTTCATTCTCGATCTGGACGGGACCCTGATGCCGAGTGCTGAAATCGATGATCAATGTTATTGGCAAGCTGTTTTTTCCTGCTTTGAGCGTAAGGGCAATGCACCGGAATTACAGCATTTTAAAAATGTGACCGACAGTGGGATTCTGCACGAATGGTGCCAGCGTGAGTTGGGCCGCCCACCCTCAGCGAATGAAACTGAGAATATCAAGCGGGTTTTTTTACAACTGCTTAAAACCAATGCAGACAATCACCCACATCTTTTTCAGCCACTTTCGGGTGTCGAGGACTGGTTGCAGGCCGTAAGCGAGAGCGGCCAAGTTTGCGCCGGAATCGCGACCGGTGGCTGGGGCCACAGCGCAAAATTCAAGTTACAACAATCCGGGCTGGACCGGTTTGATCTGCCATTGGCAAACTCAGACAATACCAGTATCCGCACGAAAATCATGCAGACCGCGGCCCAGGCGAGCATAAAAAAATATTCAGTGGAAGGCGCCGGTTTAACTTACGTTGGCGACGGTATATGGGATTTGCAGGCCAGTCGTTTGCTGGGTTGGAGTTTCATTGGTATCGCCAGTGGGCCACAGGCAAAACGTCTACAGCGAGCCGGCGCCAGGCTAGTAATCCCGGATTTCTGCAAGCCAGCTCGGAATCCCGGAACCGGTGTAGACTAGTGCTCCTTCACAAGAATGATTAAAATACTGCGATGAAAAACCACCACCGTTCCGCACTACCAAAAATTTCCTTGCTTCTGTTATCTTTAATCTGGTTCAACCAGGCAGCACCTGCGGACAACGACTTTATCAAGGCTGCCGAGCAAGCTTGGCCGATGATTGAAAATGGTGCGCTATTGGTAGATGTGCGAACCGCACAGGAGTATGTGGCCGAACACCTCGAGGGGGCTATCAATATTCCGCATGATCAAACCAACACGCTGATGGCCGCCATTGGCAACGATAAACAACGTGAGGTGGTGTTTTATTGTCGTACTGGCAACCGGGTCGGCAAGGCCATGGTCATATTGAAATCAAAAGGATATACCGGCATATTCAACGCCAAAAGTTTTACGACCCTCAAGGAAACCAAACCCTGAATCCCGCTAGCCTGCCTGTAGTACTTGTGGATGATGTACAAAAACGAAATATTTCGTATGATGGGTTTAAATGGAGACTAATCGTATGTATCTACCCCGGCTTTTTTGCCTGCTACTGATCACTTTATGCCTGGTGCAATCGGCACTCGCAAGTGACCAGACGCTACCTCGACAATGGGATCGTGCCAGCGCCATGCTGTCAGTGTGCTCAGGTCAGCATAGCGCAGGGCATCAAGGTAGCCGGCTCGAACATTGTGATCCGATGAGTTCCGATAGCGGACAACCAAAGCAGCGAGATTTGCTGCAAGCAGTGATTCCGCCTCCAGCGACGACTCTGAACGCCGCCAACCATGCTCCACGCCCGCAGCGGCTGCCCGGATGTTAAACAAAGGTACCGAAGCGGGCTTTGGTTCCGGTGTCCTGAATCTGATCCGATTGACCAACATTGACGGTTTGGTTTGTCCATAGAATTAACGAACCCGATACAATATGTAATGC
>CAYZLS010000006.1:2084-17233 GCA_964479355.1 uncultured Wenzhouxiangellaceae bacterium
ATGCCCAAACCCTTTATAATCCCTCCTATCATTCAATTAAAAGCGAACTCCCCATGAACGACGCAGAAAAGCACTGGCACTGTACTAATAAATTTGTTGATTTGGCTAACGAACTGCAAAAAGAAGATTTTACAGAACCGTTAATATCCGCTGCGATGATGGCAGCATCCGGTATTTATGCGACCTATATAGCGGCTGGTAATACGGGTGGACTTGAACCAACCGGAGTCAATAAAGTCGTCGCCGCCTACCGCAATACGCTTGAACAAGTTCAGGCAAGTAAGAAAAGAGGCCGCGAAGAAATAGCCGCAACAGAAAATAACTAAACTCATTACATTTAAACGGGCCCATAGCTCAGCTGGTTAGAGCACTCGACTCATAATCGATCGGTCGTAGGTTCAAATCCTACTGGGCCCACCATTTAACTTATTGATATTACGTATTTTAATTGTATATCAATATTCTGTTCGTTCAAAAATCAAACATTAGTGTACCGTTAGTGTTACTATCACCGTGTTACATAGAACCTCAGGGTATTCCACCCCAACGCACCACTAAAGTGACACTAAAGGGTGCACTAACGGATCAGCTATCATGGTACGCGAGACAAGAAATCTGACAAATGATAAAGTCGTAAAGGCTTTGAAATGGAATGATGGAGACCCAACCCAATTTGCTGTCAAGGATAAAGACAACCCCGGTTTTTACATAAGGCTGTCAAGTGGTGGAACCAAAACATGGTTTTATCAATATAAACTCAGGGGGAAGCTCAGACGACTTTGGTTCGGAAGGTATCCGGGTATTACCTGTGCTGATGCCTTTGGCCTCTATGGGAAGGCCAGAGATAAAGTTAAAGCCGGTATCGACCCAGTCGCAGAGGCAAGAGAAAGGGCAGAATCTAAGGCAGTCCGAGAGACTAATCAATCGTTCACATTATCGGTGTTGTTCCACGAACATTATTTCCCTCGGTATGCCAAGCCCAAAAAGCGTACTTGGCAAAATGACTTGACCTACTTCACGACAAAAATAGAGCCCGTGTTAGGTTCAAAGGCTGCCACAGAAGTAACCCCAGATGACGTTGAGCGATTGATACGTCCGATGGAAGTAGTCGGATACAACACCGCAAGGTTAACCCTCGCGGTTCTTCGCAAAATGTACAACTGGGCAGTACTACCCCCGTCGGCTAAAACTCCGGGCGACGGCTGCCTTCTGACAATTGCCAATCCGTGTCGCTTATACAAGCTAGATAAGTCCAATGCTCCTGAACCAATTACTCGTTTTTTGACTGACCGGGAGATTCGAGACCTGTGGTCACAACTTACTGAGTCATCTTCTGACAAGATCATCCGTCTCCAGTTATTAATTGGTTGCCGTGTGTCGGAAGCAGCAGGAATGAGAGAGAGTGAGCTGGATCGTGAAGCAAGGGAGTGGAACCTACCCGCCAGCAGAACTAAGACTAAGCGACCACTAAACGTACCGCTAACCGACCGAATGTTAGCTATTATTGGGCCACCTGTTGAAGATTTTATTTTTCCTTCAAACTCCAAAACTGGGCACACGACAGCAAGTGCTGCTATTCAATCATTGAGACTCGGTTGTCTTAAGCTGGGACTTGACGATGTTGGTACACACACCATGCGCAGAACCTTCATCACCAGTTTGGCTAAACTTGGCATTCCCGTAGATATACGAAACAGACTTACCAATCATAAAGACCCTTCGATGGATGCAACGTACAATCAACATGACTACCTATCTGAAAGGTTGGCAGCATTGGAGAAATGGGACAGGAAGTTAGCATTGATCCTCAAAACAGGGCCAGATCACTCAAACATCATCACAATAGGCAGAGCCTCGAAAAGCCTAACTTGATCCACCAATTGCAATTACACCCAATCACACTCGCCCTGAATCGGGTAGCGTATTGGTATGAACTAACGTCAAACCTATGTCCTATGTGTGTTTTTACATGATAGTTGACAGGAAACACGATTAGTGACACTTTTGACTGAGTCGAACAAACGCCGCAGAAAAGCGACAAACCTGGCCCAGAGCCCCTTTTTGACTACCTCTACCGGTACCTCAGGTTGAGGCTCAACCCGGAGGCGGAGCTCCGTGATAAATTTCTCACTCATCGAGTCTGCCAGCTTGTTCATCGTGCCGCCGGCAAATTTACCCAGCCGGCCGGCAATCTTGGCATGCATGGCAAAATCCACGTCGGTCTCGTTGGACGATACGATCGTCAAAGTCAACCTGGTTTCTGCCGTGACACGACTGGCGCGCCCCCCTTCCTCACCCTTTATCGTATAGCTGACAAACTCCTGGGGACGTTGCTCTGTCTCTGCTACGTCAGCTTTTATCGAAGTCTTGATGGGACCAACCTTGATATTCATCACGCCCGTATACTGGCCCGGGCCTTTAACATGGACCTCTTTTATACCCGGCAGGCAGGTAGCGGCCTTTTCCGCTGATATTATGAATTCCCACAATTCCGACCGGGGTGCAGCGACACGAAAGCTTTTTTTAATATCCATAATTATGTTTCATTCTGATAGTGGAGATCAGTTTAGGCAGAATTTGTTGTGGCTATTGCAAGGAATGACACCGCTATTATACCAAAACCGGCAATATATGATCACCAAAATAATAGATATTATTCAATATAATCAATTTTGTTATGTTATTTATTTGGGTTGTTCAGGGCGACTACTTAGAGTAGGCACTTGTTCTTGGCTTCCACCAGTCTTATTTGTCTTGCTCAACGACAAAATCTTATCTTTTATAGGTAAGCCGTTTGGGCTTGGAAAAGCGTAACGAAGAGCTCCTGAACGCTTTTTCAGGCAGTTGTCATTTTTCAGACTATGCATTGTCTGGCCACAAGACATTCCGTACATTTTCCCAAGCACGCATCTGCCTATCCCTGGCCGGATGAATGAACTTTGAGCCGGGATAATGGGTTGCTGGCGGCGTGTATGCTCCCATTTCCTGTAGCTGCTTTATATTGCCGCGAAAGATCTCGTCGTGATCAGCATGTTGCAGTGGATCCTGGTCGATCCACATGTTTTTGGGGTGAATCGGTTTTTCATACATAGTCTTAAAAATTTCTGTCCTCAAGTCCTTTAAACCGTTACCGAATAGGGACATCTCACGAAAATGCCGGAGCTGTTCGATGTCAATAATTGCTGCTGTCACCGTATCCGTACCGGACGCGCTGAATGAGATGATATTCCCCTGGTAATCTACGATATGGGAATTCCCGCCTGCCACATCAAAGCCGTGCTCAAACCCGGGGTGGAGGTAATAAGGACCGACGTTAGGGGCAATCACATAACAGTTGTTGAACATTGCGTGTGATTTATTCTGCGTCTCCCACTGACCATTGCCCGTAATCGGCTGGGCCATGCTTGGTCGGTAAATTACCTCAGCCCCATTAAAGGCTAGCGCACGGGCCGGTTCGGGGTACATCCCGTCATTACAAATAATGGTACCGATATTTCCGATGTCTTCCGTCTTCAGGACTGGGTAGAAAGCATCAATTCCGTCCCCGAATTTTTCGACCCAAATATCGTAGACATCGTGAGGCGTGCACGAGCGTTCTCTAGCAAATACGTGGTTTTTTGCGTACTTATGAACAACATTGCCCTTTGGATCGATGATAAAGGACATATTAAAAAATCGGTCTTTTATGATTTCAGGTAAGCGGGCCTTGCATTGCGCGATAATATAAGTCTCATACTGTTGAGCAATTTCACTGAGACGATCCGTCTCCGGACCTGGAATGTCGATCCAAAGCTCATTTGCAGCTGTTACATGGGGAATATCAAAGGCTTCATCTGTGAACCCGGATAGGGCCCCTTCGGCCAGGGCAATAATTTTGACGGGCATATTGATACTCACCACAAACATAGCCCCGTGAATCATGTTTTCAATATGATCGATATTGCGCATTATGTCTGATCGTTTACCGATACCCCGACATGTTGTGGAGAGGCCTATTGCCAGATAGGGGGGAACAGGCAATCTTTGTTTTGGTTCTTCGGATTTGTTTTCTAACATAATTCAATATTCTCCTTTATACCTGCTCAAACATGGCCTGCACTCATTGGTAACCTACCAATTTCCTCAATTTCGATCTAACTCAATACACGTCCTGAGTCTGTTCTACCTCGATCTTCCTTGAAAGGTGCTGGTGGCTACCCTAACCCGAATTTCTCACCAGAGATAGGTAAAAAGGCCGCTTTATGGTGTAATTTAAGTGTAAACAAGAAGTTATACCAACACACAGAGGCGGCCTTATGAACACAGAGTGTGTACTACAGCGCAACTGGAATTTCACGGTCTTGGACGGCGTTCGGTCTTGATACGCTCGCCAGGTTTCTTGGGGACCAGCGAAGGTGCCACCACCTGGCAAGGAGCGGAGCCAGGCGCTGAAGTTTATCTGCAGTGACATGTGGAAGGGGGAAGCTGAGACCGAAACCAGCAAAATTAAGAAGAGCCATTTTTTTCATTTTTAGTCCTCGATCTGCAAAGCTCCAAAACTGGGATTCGCCGTGATTATACGGTGTATGCGTCGCGTCACGCAGTAAAACCACGTGCCGTTCGTGATTAGAAACCCCCGCTGAAAAGCAGTGGGGCAGGCCGGGCGCTCAATCACCGAACCGGTACTTCAGACTCAGGCCCCATTCCCGCGGCCGACCCAGGTATGTCGTCGCTGGCCCCTGACTGAGACCATTGGCAAAACCCGAAACGATATACCTTTCATCAGATAGGTTCTTGCCGAACAGGCTCAGCTCCCAGTTACTCTGTTGTGGGAGGTACGTGATGTAGGCATCTACAAGGCTATAGCTATCCTGGGTCAATTGCGGAAAATTCAGGGCGTCCTTGAAGTGATCATCAATATAGGAAAGATCGGCACGCGTGATCAACTGACCCCCACCGGTGAAGTTGAAGGCGTACTGCACACCCAGGTTGTAGGACCACTCAGGTGTATTTACAAGTTGGGAATCCTGGTTGAGCGAGAGAAGGTCGGTGGTGAAATTCTGACTGGGGTCAAGGCCGGTATACTCCGCATCCAAATAGCCGATTCCAGCCTGAACGAGCCAACCATCGGCGGGAATCGCCGTCAACTCCAGCTCAAAACCATCGATATCTGCCTCGGCCGCGTTGCGTGTGACCGGCGCGATACCGTCGTTCACCTCGATCTGTACATCCTGGTAGTCGGTATGAAAGATCGCGCCATTGAGCCGTATCCGCTCACCCGCACCCAACCACTTGAATCCCAGTTCATACACCGTCGCGGTCTCCGGTCTGAAAAAGGGTACTTCCGTCTTCGGCGGGAACACACGCTGTACGAAACCACCTGACTTGAAGCCTTCCGAATAAGACGCGTAGGTCAGCAGATCGTCATCCCATTTGTAGGCAAGGTTCAACTGTGGCGTCCAGTCTTCGAATGATCGCTTCGAAGTTCCCCGGGGCAAGACCTCGTCACCCGCCACTAGGCCGCGGATCAGCCCCACGACATTACCGTCTGCATCGGAAATCGGCAGGCAACACAGCCGTGAATTCGGGTTCGGCAGGTCATCCGGAAAGAGTGGGAAATTGACAAAGCCCAAAAATCCCGCGTTCAGGAATTTTGGATCTATCACTGTCTGCAACTGCGCACAGGTGACCACGGTACCGTCAAACAGCGTCGCCGGCCCCTTCGGCGGGGAGAAACAGGTGTCAGGTACAATGAAGCGCTTGGTCTCATCGGTGTAGCGCAAACCCGCGGTGAGAGACAGCTTTTCGCTCACATCGTAGGTGAACTGGCCGAATCCGGCTACGCTGTCATTATCGATCTTGGCGCCCGACAGAATGCGCACCGAGGTGAATTCCACGTCATCCAGATTCAATCCGTCTTCAGTGAAGTAATAAAGACCCGCTTGCCAATTCAACCGGCCGTCCATGGCGATCCCGGACAATTGCAGTTCCTGTGAGAACTGGTCGACATCGAAATCGTCGACTACCTCACCGATGGTTGCCTGCGTGCCGTCCAGGTCGAATGCGGTGAACGCTTCCATGTGGCGCACGCTGGTAATGGACTTGAGCGTAGCCCAGTCGAGGTCCCAGGCCAGGGTTAATCCGACGCCCCAGGTATCAGTTTCGGAAGCCAATCCGAGGGTACTTAAATTCCGCAGGTCGCCGTGCTCGATATCGACCACATCGCCCTGGCCAACGGGGGGCTGGCCAAACAGCGGGTTTGGTACAATACCGGGAGGGCAAAACGGCGGAGTCATGGGGCTTGGCGGCAAGCACCCCTGTTGACCCAACGGTGCAGTTGCCAGAATGTTGAACAGGTCAAGGAAGCTCGGTGCCGGTAAGGGGCCTGGTGGCGGCACATAAAACGGACTCGATGGGTCAGCCCGGCTGCCAATAAAGGCCAGGCTGGCGCCATCGAAAACTCCGGCCAATACACTCGGCACACCGCTTTCGTCCTGGGATGAATAGTCGACTGTCAGATCCGCAGTAAATTTGTCATTCGGTTGAAAACGCAGGGCGAACTGAGCCACATCCTGATTGAAATCGCCGAGCTCGTCGCCACTCGGCGTATTGGGCGCATCGATGAAACCGTTGCGGTTCGAGGTCTGGGCCGATGCACGCAAAAACACCGTGTCACTGATTGGAACATTGAAGCTGCCACGCAGGTCGAAACGGCTGAACCTGCCGGTGGTGACCTGCAAGTCGCCGTGCGTACTGTTGTCCGGCTTTTTGGAGGTTACGTTGATCGCGCCACCGATCGTGTTTCTGCCAAACAACGTGCCCTGGGGCCCGCGGAGCACCTCGACGCGTTCGATATCAACCAGGTCCAGAACGCTGCCGATGGTCTGCGAGAGGTACACGCCATCGAGGTAGATACCAACCCCGGGCTCGGTGGTCAGGGTAAAGTCAACCTGGCCAATACCGCGGATAAACACAGATGCCGATGAATTCGCACCCGAAAACGTTGCCCCGCTGTCAAAGATAAGATTCGGAGTAGCGCTGGCGATACCGTTAAGACGGTCAATATGCAGTTGTGCCAGAGTTTCACCGGTAAAAGCGGTGATGGAAACCGGTGTGTCTTGCAGACTCTCTTCTCGGCGACGGGCGGTCACCAGGATTTCTTCCAATAAGGAAGTGTCCGCGGTTTCCTCCGCTTGCTGGGCGTGAACATTGGTTGTGGCAACACTGATGGTGGCTATGGCGACGAAGATGGTTAAGTACGCAGAAAATCGATGCAGGTGACACACTTTTTTATACCTCCAAGCAACAAGCACAAAAGAAACGCTTAACAACAACCAATGCGCATTGACTCAAATTAAATGTATAACCCTACGGACTGAGCGCAAATGTTATCATCTAGGTAAAGCATAGAACAATTGTCACTGGGAAAGCATAGAACAATGTTCTATGCTAGTCACTATCGAAAGATAGGTGAACTCATTTAAAGCAAAAACGGTGGTTTCTGCCGGTTCGCACGTCAGCGAACGCCGTTCACAGAAATAGGAGAGCAAGAGATGGTCTTGCCAGAGCTAAAGGAGTTCTGTCTGCCGGAAACTGGCAGCGAAGTTATCAGCACGCTTGATAAATATGGAGACGATTCCCTGCTGGTTGCCGGAGGCACCTTTATCCACGGCCTGGAAGCGCGTGGATTCCTTTCAGGTGTGGAAGCACTGATTGACCTGAACCAACTCGGACTGGATACCATCGAGGCGGTGAAGCATGGCGTCAGGGTTGGAGCGACTACAAAGTTCGCCGCCCTCGAGCAGATCCCGGGGTTTGATACGCCTGCTTTCGGCGCATTGCGGGACGCGCTGAGCTATCCTCCGGTACAGATCAGGAACCAAGCCAGCGTGGGTGGCTCTATCGCTGCTTCCTGTCCGTTTTTTGATGTGCCTGCCGCATTCCAGGTGCTCGATGGTTCGGTCACTGTCGAGGGTGGCGTCGGATCCCGCGACCTGCCTTTGGAGGCCGTCTATAGCGGCTTGTTCGAGAACTCCCTGGCCGCGGATGAATACATCGCCAGCCTGTTGATTCCCGAGCAGCATGCACGCAGCTCCAGCGCTTATCTGAAACTGGAAACCAACGCCAATGACCTGGCCCTGGTGGGTGTTGCGGTGCGGATTACCGTGGGCAGCGCACTGGGCAGAAAGGACAAGATACGCGATGCGCGGGTGGTGCTCGGTGGTGGTCTTAACCAGACTTTTGTCCGCTCCCCAGCCGCGGAATCGGTACTGGATGGTGAAGTTGTCAGCGACGAACTGTTTGAAAAGGCGGCGGCTGCCATCGCGGCGGACATCGACCCGATCTCCGACCAGCGCTGCTCCGCCGAATACCGGGCGGCGATTGGCAAGGTTTATGTGCGTCGAGCACTACAACAAGCAACGCAACGGCTCAAATAAAGGAGCTGCAGGAATGAAACAACTTATTACTTTAAAAGTTAATAGCGAGGAACACGAAGTTGCCGTCTCGCCTGATGCAACCCTGCTGCAGGTATTGCGCAACGAACTGGGCTTACTGGGCACCAAGCGTGGCTGTGATACCAGTGCCTGCGGTTGTTGCACCGTGCACATGGACGGTAAGGCCGTGTATTCCTGTGTTACTTATGCCATGTCGGTTCAAGGTAGCGAAGTCACCACCATCGAGGGTCTTGGCAGCAATGGCAAACTCGACCCCTTACAGGATGCCTTTATCGAGGCCGGGGCGGTGCAGTGCGGCTTTTGTACCTGTGGGATGATCATGTCCGCAAAACAATTGCTCGGCGATGTGAAAAACCCTGATGAAGAACAAATCCGGCATGCTATTGCGGGAAATCTGTGCCGCTGCACCGGTTATACTAAGATTGTAGATGCCATCAAAATAGCGGCTGACAGTTGAAACAAAGGAGACAGGTTATAGCAAGTGCAAATTTGATTGGCCAAAGTGTCATCCGGCCGGACGCCTACGACAAGGTTACCGGTGGCCGGGGTTATCCCGTCAATGTCAGTATGCCCGGCATGCTGCATGCAAAACTTTTGCGCAGCCCCTACGCCCATGCCCAGGTGCTCAGCGTGGATACCAGCGAGGCAGAGAAACTGCCTGGCGTGAAGGCCGTATTGACGGCCGCGGATGTGCCGCAGATACCGTTCAGCCCGGTTTACTTTTGCCCCACCGAGGCAAAAAGCCTGGTGCGGGACATGTTGATCTTCAGCGACACGGTGCGCTATGCCGGCCAACCGGTGGCAGCGGTGGCCGCGACCAGCGAGGCCATTGCCGAGTGGGCGCTGGAACTGATCGATGTGGATTACGAGGAGTTACCCGTGGTATTCGATCCGGAAGAGGCCATGCAGGAAGGGGCTGTCCAGTTGCATGACTCCGCGCCCGGCAATATCGCCAAGAACCCCAGTTTTGAGTTCGGCGACGTCGAAGCCGGCTTCGCCGAGGCCGATCATATATTCGAGGGGGTTTATCAGACCCAACGGGTGCACACCTGTTATATGGAGCCCCGGGTCTGTGTTGTCGATTGTGACAAGACGGGCCACTTCACGGTGAATTCTTCCATGCAGCATATTTATGGGCTGCGGGAAAAACTGGCTTTTGCACTGGGCATCCCGGTCAGCCGGGTGACAGTCATCAAACCGCCCTATATCGGTGGTGGTTTCGGCGGCAAGCTGGATCTGGGGTATATCGAGCCGGTAGCTGCCCTGTTCAGTGAGCGGACCGGCAGGCCGGTACGCATCGAACAGACCCGTTATGAAGATTTCATAACAACCGCGCGCCACGCCATCAAGGTATACCTGAAAACAGGTGTCAAAAATGACGGCACGATCACGGCCCGTGAAGCGAAGAGCATTCTCGATACCGGCGCCCACGCCACGCATGGCGCCGAGGTCATCATGGTCCACGGTTTGTTCGGGGTGCTGTTCCCCTACCGTTGTGCCAACAAGAAGTGGGAAGGCTTCACGGTCTATACCAACAATATGATCGGTGGCGGCTATCGTGGTTATGGCTGTCCCCAGGGTTGCTTTGCTATCGAGTCTCAAATCGACGAAATATGTGAAGAGCTGAGCCTGGACCCAATCGAGTTCAGATTGAAAAATGCCTTGCAAAAGGGCGACCCTCACCCCTTCAACCCAATGTGGAACCTCAATTCCTATGGCTATGAGGAGGCACTGACTCAAGGCGCGGAACGTATCGGCTGGGACCAGCGCAAGCCCGCGGGTAGTAGCCCCGGTGTTAAAAAACGGGGTATAGGCGTTGGTACCCAGGGAATCTGGGTCAGCGGTTGTATGGGATTCCCGGACATCTATGAGCACACTGGTGCCATCATCAAATTGAACGTGGATGGCACGGCCGATCTCACCTCGGCGAGTGTGGATATCGGTTCAGGCCAGATCACGGCGCTATGTCAAATCGCCGCGGCGGAACTTGGACTGGATGCGGAGAAGGTGCGCATGGTGTACGCAGATACCGATACGGCGCCATTCGATGCACCCACCCATGCCAGCCGCGTCACCTATTCATCGGGCCTGGCAGTACAGGCTGCTGCCGCTGAAGTCAAAAAGCGGGTGTTGGAAATCGCCTCTGTACTGATGCAAACCGGGCCTGACGAACTCGAGGTCAGTAACGGCCTGGTGCATGTCAAGGACTCACCGGATAACTGCATGCCTATCACGGAGGTCATAAAAATCGCTGAATCTCCCTTTATTCAAGATACGGAACAAGGACCGGGACCCTCATCGCCACCCGATTTAAAGGGCACGATTATTGGTACATCCAGCCTGGCCCCACCGGAAAATCCTTCCCCGGCAACCGCTTTGTTCGTGAAAGTCGAGGTGGATACGGAAACCGGGCAGGTCGACGTTTTACGCTGCGTTTTTGCCCACGATCTCGGCAAGCTGATCAACCCCAACGCCGCGGAGGGCCAGGTCGAGGGCGGTATGCAGCAGGGTATTGGTTACGCGCTGATGGAAAACATGGCGTTTGATGAGGAAACCGGCGCCTGCCTGACCAGTGACTTCTTGGACTACAAAATGCCAACCGCGGTGGAAATGCCACGAAGCATCGAGAGCATTTTTATAGAGACCAACGAACCCAGCGGTCCCTTCGGAGCGAAAAGCATGTCCGAGCAATGTGTGACGGTGCCCGCCGCCGCCATCGGCGCCGCTGTGTATAACGCGATCGGCGTGCGCATCAAGGACCTGCCGATCACCCCGGAAAAGATTCTGAGGGCACTTGGGAAGCTGGATTAGACGCTAACACCGGGCACAAAAAAGGGTGGGGTCGGCCACAGCCGACCCCACCCTTTTTTTATACTTTCTTAATCAGAATAATACCTGCGTATTGTGAATTGCACAGTCGGATGACGTCAAAGCCGTCAGCAGAAACTTGAGTTTGACATGTTGCCACTGCGTGATCCTCGAACCATATGCCAAAAACCAGCATCCGAACCTTTTTTGCTTCTATAAAAGGTCAGCACTGCTAGCAGAAATATAAGCTAAAACACCGATTCCAAATCAGTCGTGATTAGCCCGTAATTGCTTGACTAGCGATACCGCCATCAGCACCCCGACAAGGATCAATGGCAAGGACACAATCAGGGTTGCTGACTGTATCGTTTTAAGACCGCCGATAAACATCAGAGTCAGTGGTAGCACGGCCAGCATGAATGCCCAGAATACCCGGTGCCAGCGTGGTGGATCTTCTTTTGTGTTTAAATATCTGGTAGAACTTGAGGCTAGGACATAGGAGGCGGAATCGTAGGTCGTGGCGGAAAATATCAACGCTATCAATGCAAATAGGCCAATCATGATTCCGGCGAATGGCAAGTACTCCAAGATGGCCACGATGGCTGCCGGCTGGCCGGAACCAGCGAGTATGGAGCTTACACTAATGGTATCTGTGAGTTCGAGATTCAGACCAAAATTCCCAAGAATCATGTAAAACAAGGCGCAACCCAGTGAACCATAAACTAGCATACCGAATATAACCTGCCTGATGGTTCGGCCACCCGATATCCTGGTAACAAACAAGCCGACAAACGGGCCATAGGCAATCCACCAGGCCCAATAAAATATGGTCCAGTTCTTTACAAAACCTGAATTTGTAAATACATCAGTCCAGGTATTCATGCGGATAAAATCCTGAGCTATCAGACCGATACTGTTCATTGAAGTGTTCAATATGAATATGGTTGGCCCCACCACAAGAACAAATACCAACAGCACGAATGTCAACCACATGTTGATATCACTAAGACGTTTAATGCCCTTTCTCAATCCCATCCAGACACTGGCTGAAAACAGGATCACAGATACCAAAACCACGCCAAACTCAAGACCGAAGTCCGCCTCCCACCCGGTGATTCTGCCAACCACGGCGCTGATCATGGGTGTGGAAAAACCGAGGGAAGTACCTGCCCCACCCAGCAAACCTATCATGAACAGAAAATCAATTAGTCGCGCAAAACCTGAATCTTCTTTACCCGCGAGGAAATAATGACAAGAAGTGCTGAGTCTGAGGTAGGGCACCCTTTCGACATAATAAGGGTAGGCAATCGCGATGGTGGGCAAACAATAAAACGCCCAGGCGGTCGGTCCCCAGTGAAATATGCCGTAAGTTGAGGCCCATTCGGTTGCTGCTTTCGACCCAGCTTCCAAACCGAATGGTGGTGCATCGATATAATGAGCCCACTCTACCGGAGCCCAATACAACAGACCGGCCCCGATACCAGCGCAAAACAGCATCGCTGCCCAGCTTAGATCACTGAATTCAGGTTTCTCTTTTTCATCTGCCGCAAGCTTAATTTTGCCAAATCGTCCCATGGCCAGCCACATCAACAACACGATGGTTGCGACACCAGCCAACAGATAAATAAATGCGAATTGACCGCTGATGAATCCATAAAGATCAGTCAGATACCGGGCACCACTCTCGGGAAACAAAACCAGCGATATGCACGCCACCAGAATAATCGCGACCGACGCTATGAAGCTCAGCCAATCTACCCTTTGTTTATTCATATATCCTTGTTATTCCTTTTTATTTATTGAATCAGGAATGTAATCCCGAGGCCTTGATGGCTGCGGGTATCGACTCGGGATTTCCCGTCGTCATCAGGTTGATACCCGACACGCCGGGTATTTCAGATATTTCCTGCATCAGTTCTGCGCAAATTTTGATACCTTCGAGCTCAGCATCAGCAGCATCCTGCAGTCTTTCAACAAGCGGTATAGGAATCTTGGTTTGACGCATTTTCTTTTTTAGCCATATCGCTGTTTTGGCCGACGGCAGTATGGCCAGTGAAATGATCACCTCATATTTCCAGGTGAGTTTCAAGCGCACCAGCATATCCATGTATTCACGAATGATGTCGGTGTTGAAGCAAAGCTGGGATTGTAGAAAGCGTGCTCCTGCATCGGACCGTGCGTTCAGTGAATTGGCAGGCCATTCCGTTCCGGGGCGGAATACCCTGACCCCGGTGCCGATAAAAAGATTCTCGTTTGGACCAACAGAAGGATCATCATTCAACTCTTCGGCCATCGCCACCAATTCAAGACTGTTGGTGTCAAATACGTTCGCGGCCTTTACCAGGTGATCGTCCGGCACGTTCTGACCGCGGGTCAGCAAAATGCTGGTAATACCCATTGCCCGCAAACCAATCAAGTCGCTTTGCAAGGCAATACGGTTACGGTCACGGCAGCTCAGTACCGGTATGGGATCAATGCCCTTTTGCAATACCAGGCTGGCGGCAGCGACGGTTGACATCTGTACCCATAACCATGGGTTGTCCGTGACCTGTATGCCATCGACCATGTCACCCAGGGCATCGACCTGGCGATGGACATCGGAGGCGGTATGTTCCCGTCTCAACGAAAGCTCGGCAGAAATAGAAAAATCCTGACTTTGTAGTGCTTCTCTGAATTTTCTCAATGGTGTTCAGATCCCTGTAATCTTCAGGACCAGGACAAATTCTGCTCCTTTGGCATCAGTCATTTTCGGATGGGAGAATAATACCCGTATAGACTTGTTAACCACAACAGCATTGTGATACCTGTCTGTTATAGTTGGCCTATGGGATTTTACGATGATGAGAAGACAGCCAGCCAATATATTGATATGGTGGTCGGGAACTCATCGATATTCTCAGGAAGCACGTGCCAGAAGGTGCTTACATACTTGAAATTGGCATGGGGCCAGGCGTTGATTTGAAAATTCTCAATAAGTACTTCTAGGCCTCCGGTTCAGATACTTCGATGTTCTTTTTGGATCGCTATCATAACGCCGATCCCAACGCTGATCTGATACACTTTGATGCAGTGGATCTTGATACCGGGCGATCTTTCGGTTGCATATACTCAAACAAGGTACTCCACCATCTGACCGATGAAGATCTGACAAACCCCCTTCGCCGACAGAAAGCGGTTCTGTCAAACACGGGTTTTATCATGCATTCGTTTTGGCGAGGTACAGGCAACGAAGAACATTGTGGCTTGAAATTCGTGTACCAGACCGAGGCTAGCCTTCGGTTACTGGTAGGAAAGGTGTTTGATATCGTTGATATTGCCGTCTATATGGAAATGGAAGAAAACGATTCACTCTATGTCCTGGCCAGGGTATGACTGCTTCAACGGGTCCTTCTCTGAATCACTACGCTCTCGGACACTGATTACCAGGATCATACGCCGGCTTCATATGCACCGTGGCCTTGCAACGCTCACCCAGCAGTTCCACCTCAAAACGGGTTCCCGGTGGGGCATATTCCGGCGGTACATATGCAAACCCCAGGCTTTTTTGTACGAAGTGGCCGTAGCCACCGGATGTGGTAACACCAATGACTGTATCACCGTCATAGACCGGTTCACTGCCACGCACATCTGATTCGCTGGCGTCGAGGTCAAAGTAGACCAATCGGGTAGTTAGTCCTTTTTCCCTTTGTTTAAGGGTGGCTTCACGACCTACGAAATCCCCCTTATCAAACTTGATAAAGCGCTCCATGTCGGAATCCAGCATGGTCACTTCGTTAGTCAATTCATCGCCCCAACCACGGTAAGCCTTTTCAATACGAAGACTGTTAACCGCATAGAGCCCGAAGTTGACGATCCCGAATTCCTCACCCGCCTGCCACAGTGCGTCATATACAGCTTCAAGGTCCG
>CAYZLS010000007.1:0-5034 GCA_964479355.1 uncultured Wenzhouxiangellaceae bacterium
TGAGGATTTGTCCGATTTACGGGTCACCGATCTGGTAGTCACTCATGTCATCGAAGTAGGTTTTATTGATGGTGCCACCCGTGGCAACAACCAGCAGTTTATTCATATTGCTTACCCGCTCTGTGTTGATGCCATTATAATACGATGATGCTGTTGCAAATTCCCACAGTACAATTTGGAAAATGGTGGGGGGTGCCTAGTCTATTGCTATTGGCTTTGTCGGGTGGTTTGCTGGCCCAAACCCAGTTGCAGTCATCAGAACCTGAATTGAACCTTGAGCAAGCGATTGCCCAGGTAACGGTCAGCTTGCCCGGCAAAGAGGAAATAGCGATGGCACTGGCGACCCCAGTGTCGCGTCGCCAGGTGTTACTTGACCTGGCAACCGCTGTGAATGTATTGCACGCTGTGCACCAGAATCCTGTAATGGAGCAAGTCGTGTTGGTGCAGCAATTTCTGGATGATCGTGCGTGGTTGCAAAGACTAGTTGAGCGCTATGGTTGGGGCCGACCACATAGCGCAGTGCTTGATCCAGCCGCCTGGTCGGTGCTGAACAAAATGCAACAGCACGAGTTTGGTGTGAAGAGTTTGGTGGTACCGGATCGAATGCCAATGGATGCGCTGTTATTCCAGGTTTTTCAACGCTCCGAAGAGCGGCTCGCTGTTGCGAATCTACCCATTTTATTGCTTCGGTTGGAAGCCGATGCACTCCAAAAATGGGAAAGTTTTGTGCAGCTTACTACAGTTGATGGTCGCCCGCATGCTGCCTGGAAAGAAGTGGAAAGGGCATGGTTTGACGAACGGCAAACCGTGACGCTACCGGATTTGGATAACACAGGAGACAGGCGGGGATTGGAGCCGGAAAATGCTCTGGAAATGCTGTCATTACTGGTCTTAAATACCACCGATGCGCGTCCGCCGGATCAGAGCAGGTTGGTACACATTCGTTATTTGCTTCTGCGCCAGGCGTTTTCTTTGCCTGATGAAGGGCGCCGCCAGGCCAGAGATGCGTTGCAATTGGCCAACCTGATTGATGGCTTGCATGAAGCGCGTTATTTGAATTTTGTACAAGGGCTGGTGTCGGTGACCTTCAGTCTTCTTCAACAATTTACCGAATCTGGGAAGGCGGGGTCATTGGTTGTGTGGCTGGTAGCGGAACTGCCCGCTGTTTCTGCTCATTATGCCAAGGATTTTGCCGGCGTTGACCCCCGGCTCAATACAGTAATAGCGATCGTTTATGGTGTATTGCAAGGCTTGTCACGGCCGACTACCGAATTGGTAGATATTGGTGCACAAAAAGCTGACCTGGCGGATGCTGTAGCACAATTATCACTTATGATCCCGGACATGAGTTACTACTTTGATGCGCCGGTACGTACGCTTGTAGATGAGCAGATCAGGCAATGTACCGACATGGCCGCCAGCCGGGATGAAGCGGGTCTTTCGACCATGACGCGCCGCCAGCTTGATAACTGTATGGAAACCCTGTTGCAACTGGCTGAGCGCGAGGCGCGCACAGCCGAATTATCCGGCAATATCAAGGGCCCATTCACGGCAGAGGCCCTGAATCGCGAGTTAAGTACCTTACCTTGGCAGCGGCTTAACTATGCTATTGGTTATTTGCATCAGCAAAGGACAACGACGTGTCGGCTTCCAGAGAAGGCGCTACCCAATCCGCTAGAGTGGGCTGTGCTGGTGAATGCCATGGTCTGGTTGGCAGAAAATTTCCCGGATTTTTTCAACTCACCTGAAAACGAATCCCGCCTCGCAAGGATGTACAGTCTGGGTGAGCAACTGACGCTGGATCTGATGGAGCAGGCAGATTGCTTCGCTAGCGGATTGGCAGGCAATAATGATTTGATCGCCTGGGCAATGACAAATCATGAAATCGCTTTGCGCAAACTAAATACCGGGATGGCTGTAGCGGAGTCAGATTTCCGCTTGCAAAAGCTTAGGCCGGGTGCAGATATCGCGCTCGATCAGGGGACAGCACAGAAGACTGCCTATCGCCCGGATGACTTGCTCATTGGGCCCTGTAACAGGAATGCAGTGTGTGAAATGTCCGGGGTGTTACCAGCGACCCGGGCACTGATTGGACTGTTTCCGGACCAATATCTTGTGGCGGGGCAAAGCGGTATGGGGGAGATTGAAATATGCTACCGCAACATGGAATGGGTGGAGCGGCGCTCGGAACTGGTGCGTCCGGATGATGAGAATGTGGCCAACTATTTTGGCAAGCTGGGTTTTGATCTGGTGGGTCGTTATCAGGAAAATGACAAAGTAAGTGATATTTTTGCATTCCGCTTCACCAGTCCCCAGGAGCATCATTACTTGTTTGCGCAGGCATCTGGCGATGTGCTGGCTGACAGTTGCCCCGTGGAATGGATCGGTAGTCGGGTGGTCACCGAGTTGCGGGACAACCGCAGAGGGATCGTGCCCAATCGATTGACTTACCTGGCGGCAGCCAGGAAAGTGCCTTCGCGCTTACTGCAAAATAACTGGAACCGGGGTGCAGAATGGCGCGACTGGTTTGTAACTGGAATAGGTGTTTCAGTATTGGAAGTTCCACCCGTCCCGGAGATCATGAACCGGCTGGATCAACATCTGCAGTCTTTATACCAGGCAGAACAGGCAGAGATATACCAGCGTTTACTGCTACCCAATGCCAGAAATTCTGTGGGTGACAATGTGTCATTATTTGATGAAATGTCAGATGTCTCGACCACCAAGGCCTTGTTACGTTTGCAAATGGTGCTGTTTTATCCTGATGCATTACTAAGCTCCGATGCGATCCGGGGGGCCATCACTGGCGATGTTGGATTGCTGGAAGGTCGTACGCTGCGTCGTTTTCGTGAAGACAATGTGGCGTTGACATCAGTGAACCAGTTCGCGCTGAATCGCCTGAGACAGCTCCAGGCTGCCTGGTCAGAACAACCGGAGGCGGTGCGCCGGAATGTGTCTTTACCGGCCAGCCTGATGCATGCACAAACACGACTTGATAGTCTTTACAAGAAATTCTTCAGCTCACAGCCAGAATGGCTAGAGGAATTCGAAGTAAACAACCAGGCAGAGTCAGAGTAAGATATCCATTACAGATTCCGGTGGCCGGCCGATGGCGGCTTTACCATTGGCCAGCACAATGGGTCGTTCTATCAGGATGGGTGTCTGGTGCATGGCCGCAATCAGCGCCGTATCACTGAGATCTTCATTATTGAGCCCCAGTTCTTGGTATTCGGATTGCCCGCTGCGCATTAGCTCTCTAGGCCTGAGCTTGAGTAGTTTCAGGATTTTTTTGATCTGCTGATGGGTTGGTGGCGTGTCGAGATAAAAAATAATTTCCGGATCAATACCGTTGTCTTCAAGTAACTGAAGTGTCGCGCGTGATTTAGAACAACGTGGGTTGTGCAGAATTTTAACTTTCAAACCAGTACTCCTTAAATCGTGATAATTATAGGCAAAACCGGGGCATATTGTGGATGTAATAGAATTTTTCGGCAACATTGTCCGTACAAGAATTCCCGGTATGCGTGAATGCAATGATGTATTTTTCAGGTCTGTTAGACTGGCTGAACTGATTTATATTAGTCGCTGAAACCAATGCACCAGGAATCAAGCTGAAATATATCCTCAAATCAATAATGACCGGTATCATGTGCCTCACAGTGGGCCACCTTGAAGCCTATGACAACAGTGAGCCAGTTGATTTTACCCTGCAACGCCTGAATGGCCCGGAACTCAGCCTGAGTTCCCTGAGAGGTCAATGGGTGGTGCTTAACTACTGGGCGACCTGGTGCGCACCTTGTCGTAAGGAAATTCCAGAATTATCAGCCTTAAATGATACGCGTGAGGGCATCATAGTACTGGGCCTGGCGTTTGAGGATGCTGAGCCTGAAAATTTTGCTGAATTTTTGCAGGAGTTTCACCCAAGTTACTCGATATTGCTGGTTGATGTATATGTGCCACCCGAGCCGTTTGGCGCACCCCGGGTGTTACCGACGACCATTGTCATTGACCCACAGGGTCGGCCCGTCAAGACCTTTCCGGGGCCGGTAACCCAGCAGGATATTGAAAATTTCATAGATGGCAATTGAATTGGGTTAGAGCAATCTGCGCACTGGCGCGAATGATTTCCGGTGAGCCGGGCAGGGGCCAAGCGCCTTGAGTTGTTGTAGGTGGTGGGCAGTAGGGTAACCCTTATGTCGGTCAAAACCATAGCCCGGGTATTGCCGGTGTAGGTTCAGCATCAGACGATCACGGTAAACTTTGGCTAACACTGACGCGGCTGAGATGCACGGATGCAAGCGGTCACCACCAATCACAGTTTCGATCTCACATTGCAATGCCGGAGCCTGGTTGCCATCAACCAGGGCACGGGTCGGTTGCGGCCGTAATTTTTCAACGACCCTTTGCATGCCATTTAAGGTAGCACGCAGGATATTGACTTCGTCAACCTCCTCGACCGTGACGAATTCAACGCAATACGCAATGGCCTGGACTTCGATCTGAGGTACCAGTCGTTCGCGCTTGATGGCACTTAATCGTTTGGAATCATCAAGGAACTTTAAATCGTACGCAGCAGGTAAAATAACTGCAGCGACAGCCACCGGACCGGCCAGCGGGCCGCGCCCGGCTTCGTCAAAACCGGCGATTAACCCGAACATTTTTAACATGCTTGAGTACCACTGCGGCTGCAGTGGCGGCGGCATTCGTCCTCAAGACGCGATGTAGTTGGTCAAATCGTTGCTTTACATCAGCGCGACGTTCAGGTTGTTCCAGCCAGGCTGATATTTCCTGTGCTATACGTCGGCCATTGACGTCGTGCTGTAGCAATTCGGGTACCAGTTCCTGCGAGGCCAGTACATTGGGCATGGCAATGAAACGACTTTTTACCATGCTGAAAGATTTCACCAGTAACATAGTCAGTGCAGCCAGGCGATAGCAAACGACCAGCGGTCGATTGACCAGCATGCCTTCAACGGTGGCGGTACCGGATGCACAAACTACCACATTAGCAGCGGTCATGACCTCTATGCTACA
>CAYZLS010000007.1:5044-5729 GCA_964479355.1 uncultured Wenzhouxiangellaceae bacterium
ACCAAAAAGGTGAAAATTCAGGTCGGGGTAAGTGTCCAGCACTGTTCTCAGATATTGGTGAATGGACTGCGTTACAGCCGGCAGCAGGAAGACTATACCTGGGTATTGTCCCTGCAGCACAGTGGCAGCGTCCAGCATAGGTGTTGTCAGTCTGCTCACCTCGTTGTGGCGGCTGCCGGGCATTAATGCAATACAAGCACCACTGGCTTTAATGCCTAGTTTTTGACGGGCATCAGCGGCATCGTTGTGCAATGGAATCTGGTCAGCCAATGGGTGGCCGGTATAGTCTGCGGCCACGCTTTGGTGGGGGTAGTAGCCAGGCTCAAAAGGGAACAGGCATAAAACCCGATCAGTGGCTCTAGCAATGGATTTTGCCCGGCCGTGTCGCCAGGCCCAGATTTGCGGGCTAGCATAGTGGATTACCGGAATCAATCTGGATTTGAGCTTTTTTTCAACGCCAAGATTAAAATCAGGCGCATCAATACCAATAAAAACAATTGGTTGTAGGTTAATAAGGCGCTTAAGCAATTGTCGGCGCAACTTGATCAGCCGGGGTAGATGAGAGATGACCTCAGCCAGACCCATCACGGCCAGTTGACTGCTATCCCACCAGATTTCCATGCTGGCAGCTTGCATCAGTGGCCCACCGATACCCGCAAAATGAAGATTCGGGTTTTGCTTGCTT